>JBGAWU010000215.1:0-5009 GCA_044227425.1 Methyloglobulus sp. | reverse complement strand
GATGCTGAAGGATCTCAACAGCTTTAAACCGGTTTACGATTTGTTAATTAATCGGCAAGGGCGGATAGAACTGATTGATGACGCCGAATTTCCCGATGCTAACGGCTATTTACAACCCTTCGTTATGGATCAAACGAGCGCGATTTCGATTAAAGCAGAAAACGGCAAAGCCGTCGGGCGCTTATGCCATATCGAAGGCGACGGTACCGGTAATCCGCTGGAAATCAAAAAATTTGTGAAGGTGTGAGATGGCGAAGCCTACCGCAAATAAAATCAGCCATGTCAAACTTGAGTTATTACGGCCAGGTCCGTCCCACAACCAGTTATTATCACCGTTAACGCCCTATATCGCATTGTGCGGCGAAGACGGGCCGGTAACAGTCAATATGCCTTTCGAACATCAGCAGCTATTGATGCGGTTGAACCGTGTACGTTATAAAGCTAACATCGAACCGGCGAAAGACGAGCAGCGACAATCGGAAATCCGTGAAATCGGCGACGCCATCGGCAATGTATTCAGCCAAGTACCGGCGCTGTTGACCGAATTGGGGAATGCCGCCAGCGAGAATGGTTCCCTTGTCCATCTGAACCTTGCCATTTCGGCGTTAGAACTTGGCATGATTCCGTTTGAAGCGGCGATTGCCCCGAACGGCTTTCCGGGATCGGGTTCGCCGTTATTTCTGCAGATGCGGACGCCGATTACCATTACCAGGGAAATCAGGCGCGGAAGGCAAATCCCGGTTAATTGGGATCGCAAACCGCGCATCCTTTTTGCGTTCGCTGGACCGGAAAACCTATACATACCCGTACAGACGCATTTGCAAGCGTTGCGCGAGGCTATCGAACCCTGGATAAAAATCAAGGATCGCACGGAAGACAGGATAGCAGAAGTTAAAAAGATGCTGACCGTGCTGCCGAACGCCAGTATCGAAAAAATACGCAAAGAATGCGCCGCGAATGAGTATTCGCATGTCCATTTCCTGGCGCACGGCGATACGTTTTTAAATGCCGGTGTCCAACGTTACGGCATCGCCTTGTGCCAGGAAATCAACCCGCAAGAAAAAGATGTAGTGGATGGCGAACGCCTTGCGATAGCCTTGACATCCCGGGATGCTTCCGGGGCGACGCGATACCGTCCCACTGTTGTCACCTTGGCGACGTGCGATTCCGGTAATATCGAATCGGTATTGACCCCCGGCGGGAGTATTGCCCACGAATTGAACACAGCCGGGATTCCCTGGGTGATCGCATCCCAATTTCCCTTATGGATGAAACCGTCCGCCATAGCCGCGGAAGTGCTGTATACCAGCTTATTGAACGGCGACGATCCCCGTTGGGTGCTTTACGACCTCAGGCAACGGCTCCGCACCGACTCGCCGGGAACGCACGATTGGGCCAGTATTGTCGCTTATTCCACCGTGCCGCCGGATTTTGAAACACAAGTAGCCATTTTCCGCGATAAACAGACGCGCGCTAAACTCGATGTGAAATTCGACCGGATCGATAGCCTCGTAGGAGCCAACGAAGAAACCATCGTTACAGGCAATCCATTAACAATGGAGCAGATGATTGAAATAGAGACTCTTTGCACGTCGATACGGGGCGATTTAAAAAAGTGGAGAAGCGAAATTAATGCAACCATAGGCATTAAAGAAAAAGCCGACCGGTTGGGTGTCAGTGCCGCCAGCGAGAAACGGATAGGCATCGGTTATGCCTTAGCGGGTGGGCAATATCAAGCTAAATCCAAAGAAGCCTATGGGTTCTCAAGGGATTTTTACCGCGAAGCTTTGGAAACCGAGCCGAGCAACCACTGGGTGATTACCCAGTATCTTTCCATTATGGCAATCTTGGGTAAAGACGACGAAACCGAAATACATAATCTCGGTAAAGAATTCGGTTGGTCTTGGATCGCCGCCAAACAGATCGCCCAATGGCATTGCACCCAATCGACGGGAGAAGTCAGGGCTTATGCGTTTGGGACGTTGGCGGAATTGATCCTGTTAGCCCCCATCTATGCCACTACTGCTAAAATGAGGACGAGTGAATTAAAAGCCGAGATTAGCCGTTGTTGTAAAGAAATGCGCGAATTGCTCGATGAAGATGATTTTCCTATTTTCTCGACGAGACGGCAATTTAGGCGCTATTTAACGTTCTGGAGTAATCCCTACTGGAATGAATTGGCGGAAACCGCCATAAAATCACTGGGCGGTTGAAAACTTTTTACTAATGTTCAGCTTACGATTTATCTATAGTAATCGGCACGGCATTAACGATGGTCGATAAAAATAGCGAACGGCTTTGGGAACAACTGATCGATTTCATCGATGATGGACGGGTAGTTCCCATTATCGGCCAGGAGCTTCTTTTGCTCGAAATCAATGGGGAAAAGAAGCTGCTTTATGATTATCTGGCAGGGCAGCTTGCAAAACGCCTGCAAATCGACTTCACTCCGGCGGATAACCTGAATTCGGTTGCTTGCCGGTATCTTTCCGAAGGCGGGCAACGGGAGGATATTTACCCTGAACTTAAGCGGGCCGTTGCTTTAGTTGCGGAAGCCGAACCACCGCAAGCGTTGGTTAAACTCTGTGAAATCAAACCGTTTAAGTTGTTTGTGACTACTTGTTTCGACCCCTTGCTCGCCACGACCCTGAACCGTATACGCTATAACGGCTTGGATAAAACCCAGGTGTTATCTTATTCGCCAGGTTCGAATAACGACCTGCCGGAGTCTGCCGAACTTCTCGATAGGTCGACCGTATTTCATCTTTTCGGCAAGCTTTCCGCCGTCCCTGAATACGCCGTCACTGACGAGGATGTGCTTGAATTTATGCATGCCTTGCAATCCAGGACTTCGCGCCCGGAAAGGTTATTCGACGCTTTAATCAAACAAAACCTGATGATAGTCGGTTGCCCTTTATCCGATTGGCTGGGGCGCTTCTTCGTCCGTATCGGTAAGAAGGAGCGTTTGATTATCTCGGGAGGTAAAACCGATTTTCTGGCTGGCGACAAGTTATCCAGTGAAATCAATCTGTCTGATTTTTTACGTAGTTTCAGTAACAGGACAAAAGTATTCCCCGTAGCATCCATCGATTTTATCAACGAATTGCACCGTCGGTGGACAAGCCTGCATCCGTCAGCGCAAATAGTTAAACCTAAGGAAAACGACAGCGATCAAACGTCGGACAAAATGCAAAAAGGTGCCGTGTTCCTAAGCTATGCCAGCGAGGATCGGCCTGCCGTTACGTTGATACGAGATGCGCTGGAGCAAGCCGGAATCGATGTCTGGTTCGATAGAAACCCCGAAGCTTTACGTGCGGGCGATAACTTTGAAGCCAAAATCAAAGCGAATATAGACAAGTGTTCTTTATTTATTCCCATCATATCCCAGCAGACGACCACGCCGAATCCCCGTTTTTTCCGCATCGAATGGAGCTATGCCCAAGATCTGGCTTCGCGTTTTCCGGATAACTGGCGCTTTATCATTCCGGTCGTGATTGACGATACGCCGCCGGATGCCGCCAGCGTACCCGAGAAATTCCGTAAGTTGCACTGGGAGAAATTGCCGGGCGGCCAATCAGGGGAATCCTTCGTGAACGACATCAGAAGCCTGTACCGCGCTTATCAACGTAACCTGATGCAACCGGCGTAACCATGGTTGAACAAGCTGTGACGCATCAGGAACAGGCCGTCGTTGACGATGAGCATCCTTGGCCGGGACTGGCGTCCTTCAGGGAAGAAGATGAGCATTTTTTCAAGGGCCGCAATCAGGATATCGAAAAGCTTTTCGCCCTGGTTAACCGCGAGCGCCTTACCGTGCTGTTCGGCGTTTCCGGACTCGGCAAGAGTTCTTTATTGCAAGCCGGACTGTTCCCGCTATTACGCCAGGAGAATATTCTACCCATCACGATACGTCTTGATTTTACCGATTTATCATTACCTTTTACCGAACAAATCTTTAGTGCGATAACCCGGCAAGTCGAGGACAAAAAAATTGAAGCGCCGGCGCACCTCGAAAACGAAACGTTATGGGAATACTTTCATCGCAAGGATGCCGAGTTCTGGGATGCGCGTAACCGGATAACGATTCCCTTGCTCTGTTTCGACCAATTCGAAGAAGTTTTTACCTTGGGACGTGAGGGTTTTAAGCGTGGCAGCGAGCTGAAAAAATTCCTCATCGAATTGGCCGATTTGGTTGAAGGAAGATGCCCCGAAAATGTCAAGGTCAGGATGGACTCCAATCCGGATGAAGCGAAAATTTTCAATTTCAGCCTTCATCCCTATAAGCTGCTTTTCAGCCTTCGCGAAGATTATCTGGCGGATCTGGAAGGGCTGCGAAAATTGATGCCTTCGTTAATACACAACCGTATGCGGTTGGCACATATGAACGGGCAGCAGGCGATGGCAGTCGCCGACCAGACACAAGGCCGTCTAATGGCACATGACGTAGCCGAAAGTGTTGTGCGTCTGGTTGCGGGTAAGCAGGGTGAAAATGATCTCGAATTAACCGGATTGCGAATCGAACCGGCGTTACTGAGCCTGGTTTGCCGTGAGCTTAATGAACGTAGGATCCAGGAAAAAGCGGCTTGGATCGATGCGCAATCGGTCGCCAGTAACCGCGAACAAATTCTGGAAGATTTTTTCGACCGCAGTTTAAGCTCCCATGCGCCGGAGTTGCGCCGCTTTATAGAAGATAAGTTAATTACTGTATCGGGCTACCGCAATAGCGAAGCTTACGACAACGCAGTAGGCATGCCCGGCATAACACAAGACTCGCTGGATCGTTTGGTACAGTGCCGGGTGCTCCGTATCGAGGAAAGGGATGGCGTTAAGCGTGTCGAACTGATTCACGACGTATTGACTGGCGTGGTGCGTAAGAGCCGCGATCAACGGCAGACGTTAGAGAAACAGAGACAAACCGAACTGGAACGGTCTGAAGCTGAAAAAAGGGAGAAATTGGCGAATGCGGCGTTAAAAGCGATAAAACGCAGGGCGCTGGCTTTTTTGATTTT
>JBGAWU010000214.1:0-5014 GCA_044227425.1 Methyloglobulus sp. | reverse complement strand
GTAGCCCGTATGAAGTGCAACGTAATACGGGGCATCGAAACCACGAAAACCTGGATTCCGCAAGCTCCATCCAGGCTACTCGCTGATGACGTAGTTTCATGGGCGTACAGCGCATAACTTCTTTGAGCGAGGCCAACCGGTTTTGATTGCTGCCAATGTAATTGTTATCATGTTTTCCATGTGAGCCCTTTTAACAAGTTATCTTTCATTACAAAAAGCCAAAAAATGGCTTGTTAACATTTAGCTTTAAATCGATATTCATGATTTCAGGAGTTTTGTCATCAACACCCCGGTTACTAAAACAAGCGCGAGTAATGTTGAAAATACTCAAATTGAAAACGATCATTCCAAGTCAAAGGGGCGGCAACGTTTTCGATTGATCCCGCAAGCAGTTCTAGTTGGCTTATTGACAGGACTGACTTCTGTAGGATTTCAGCTAGCTATCGACTGGAGCAATGCTTTTCGTAATCAATTCATCGTATTAGTACATCAATATAGCGCGAATGGTGTCTGGATGATCGCCGGGTTCGTGTTGATTGCCATAGTAGTTTCTACTAGCTTGACAAGCTTTTTTGCGCCTGAAGCATCTGGTAGCGGCATTCCGCATCTGAAAGAAGTGCTTTTGTACCGTCGACCATTTCGTTGGTTACGTGTGCTAGTCACGAAAATTCTGAGCACACTGATTGCCAGTATCGGCGGCTTGGCATTGAGTCGAGAAGGGCCTTGCGTCCATATTGGCGGAGCAATTGGACAAGGCCTGACTAATTTTTGGCCTGTCAAGGGTATGCTGGATCGTTCAATTTTGGTGGCAGCGGGTGGCGGTGCTGGCCTAACCGCGGCATTCAATGCCCCGTTATCTGGCTTGACTTTTGTACTTGAGGAGTTGGAAAGTCAATGCTCTTCGCACAAGTTTTTTGCCGCCGCCATCGCTTGCTTAACGGCCGACATGGTATGTCGCGCCTTACAAGGACAATATCCGGTTTTCCATTTTGAGATTTCCTGGGCGCCACCGTTAAACCAATTGTTTGCCTTTATTCCTTTGGGGATAGTATCGGCATTGTTGGGTAGTTTATTCACCTATTCTTTGCTGTGGGGACAACGACTGACAGCGCTGCCTTTTAGGATAAAATGGCTGTGGTGGTTAACCTTGGCCTTGACGGTAACTGTTATTGCCTGGCACCATCCTGAGCTATTGGGTGGGGGGGAGAGCCTGATCAATTCAATACTGGACAACAAGAAACTGTCGCTACCATTGGTTTTTCTGTTTATAATCATTCGGTTTGCTCTCACCATCGGTAGTGCCAGTTCCGGCGCCGCGGGCGGCTTTTTCATGCCTATCCTGGCCCTAGGTGCCCTTTTAGGCTGGGGTGCTGGAGAGATAACACAACTCCTCTTTCCCGCACTCGCAATCGACTCGAAATTATTTATCGTAGTGGGTATGGCTGCTTTTTTTAGCGGAATAGTTCAAGCGCCATTAACCGGTATCGTGCTAATGGTTGAGATGACCGAAAATTATGCGTTGATATTGCCCTTATTCACCGCCTGTTTTACCGCGCTATTGATTGCTGAATGGCTTGAAACACCCGCCATTTATGATGCTTTACTGGAAAACGATTTTCGGACACAGGTTTCTGCCAAAAATAACATCCCGAAATAGCCAGCTAGGTAGCCCGTATGAAATGCAGCGTAATACGGGGCATCGAAGCCACGAAAACCCGGATTCCGCAAGCTCCACCCAGGCTACTTGCTGCTTTTATGATGATTTTCAAACTATTTTTCATTTAGCTGCCGGTTTTTGACCAATGCGTAAATGACCGGAATGACAATAAGAGTTAACAATGTTGACGAGACCATTCCACCAACCATCGGTGCAGCAATCCGCCGCATCACTTCTGAACCCGTCCCTGTTCCCCACATGATTGGGAGAAGTCCGGCCATGATGGCCACAACGGTCATCATCTTGGGTCGAACCCTTTCCACCGCACCTTCTCGAATCGCGTCATAAAGGTCGAAGCTATCAGGAAGTTTGCCCTCTGCCGCTTTTTTAGCCTTGATGTTTTCCAACGCATGATCCAGGTAAATCAACATAACCACACCAGTTTCAGCAGCCACACCCGCCAGCGCAATAAATCCGACGACGACCGCCACACTCAAGTTGTAATCCAGCCAGTACATCAACCAGACTCCGCCTACTAGTGAAAACGGCAAGGACAGCATGACGATGAGGGTTTCGGTGATGCGTTTGAAATTCAGGTAAAGCAGCAGAAAAATGATAAAAAGCGTCATCGGGACGGCAATGGCGAGTTTTGCTTTCGCGCGTTCCATGTATTCAAACTGACCGCTCCAGGTGACGTAATAACCGGGTGGAAATTTAACTTTTTCCAACACAGCCCGTTGCGCATCGGCTACATAGCCGCCGATGTCGCGTCCGCGAATGTCCACGAAGATATAGGCAGACAGTAACGCATTCTCGGTCCGGATGCCCGGCACACCTTTATCAAGTCGTACTTGCGCCAATTGCCCAATCGGGATCATGGCTCCGGCAGGTGTTGGCACTAAAACATGCATGGCGATCATGTCGGGAGAATCGCGGAGTTCCCTGGGATAGCGCACAATCACGTTGAAGCGCTCCCGCCCCTCCACGGTCGTCGTAACGGTTTCTCCGCCTAATGCGGTGGCGATTACGTTTTGAAAATCGCCCACACTCAAGCCATAGCGCGCCAATTTTTGCCGATCCGGTTCTATAGTCAGGTAATTGCCTCCGGTAATCCGTTCCGCATAGGCGCTGGTCGTACCCGGCACGGTTTTAACTACGGCTTCGATTTGGGTTGCCAGTTTTTCCATTAGCTCAAGGTCTTTGCCGAACACCTTGATGCCGATAGGCGTCCTTATGCCTGTAGATAACATATCGATGCGGTTCTTGATTGGCATTGTCCAGGCAATTGTGACACCGGGCATTTGCGTCGCCTGATCCATCTCGGCGATAAGCTTGTCGGTGGTCATCTTAGACCGCCACTGTTCTTCCGGCTTGAGATTGACCACCGTTTCGAACATTTCCAGCGGCGCCGGGTCGGTAGCGGTTGCTGCGCGTCCGGCCTTGCCGAACACCGACTCGACCTCCGGGAACGATTTGAGGATGCGGTTGTGCGTTTGCATGATTTCCGCCGCTTTAGTGACGGATATTCCAGGCAAGCTCATCGGCATAAACAGCAAAGTCCCTTCATTTAATGTCGGCATGAACTCGCTACCGAGTTTCGATGCCGGATAAGTGGTTGCAGCAAGGGCAATTAGGGCAATAACAATCGTCAGTTTTTTCCAGCGGAGCACGGCTTCGATCACGGGGCGATATAACCAAATGAGTACACGATTGAGCGGATTACGGTGTTCCGGAACGATTTTCCCCCGAATAAAAAGAAACATCAGCACCGGCACCAAGGTCACGGACAGGAACGCGGAACCCGCCATCGCAAAAGTCTTGGTGTAGGCTAAGGGTTTGAACAGCCTGCCTTCCTGCTCCTCCAACACAAAAACCGGCAAGAATGATACAGTGATGACCAAAAGGCTCAGGAACAAGGCGGGACCGACCTCTTTGGCGGCGACGATCATTAAGTCGAGACGCCTGGCATTCGGCTCAGCCCGCTCCAGGTGTTTATGGGCGTTCTCTATCATCACAATAGCGGCATCCACCATCGCGCCAACCGCGATGATGATTCCGCCGAGGCTCATAATATTGGAGTTGATCCCCAGTGCGTGCATTGCAATAAAGGCAGTCAACACACCGACCGGCAACATGACAATGGCAACCAGGGCGCTACGTACATGATAGAGAAACAGCACACATACAAAAGCAACCACCAGGCTTTCTTCGATCAACTTATCGCGCAAATAGGATATGGCTTTAAGGATCAGCACGGAACGGTCATAAACGGGTATGATGGAAACACCTGCTGGTAAGCCGGGCGTTATTTCCTGAATCTTGGCTTTCACATTTTCGATGACTTCCAGCGCATTCTGACCGTAGCGTGCAATCGCAATGCCGGATACGGCTTCGCCTTCACCGTTAAGTTCAGTAATACCCCGTCGTTCATCCGGCCCTAGCTCTACATGCGCTACGTCACGGATAAGCACGGGGATTCCAGCCTCGGCTTTCACCACTAATTCTTCAATATCCTGAATTCCGCGCAAGTAGCCCAGACCGCGCACCATGTACTCGGTTTCCGAAATTTCCACCACCCTTCCACCAACATCGCGGTTGCTTTCGGCGATCACTTTACCGACAACTGACAACGGGATACCGTAGGCTTGAAGTTTGTGCGGATCGACGATTACCTGGTACTGCTGGACAAATCCGCCGACACTGGCGACTTCTGCCACTCCGTGCGCCTTGGTAAGCTGGTAGCGGATAAACCAGTCCTGGAGCGTCCGCAACATCGCCAACGAATGCTGTCCGCTTAGCACAGCGTATTGGAACACCCAGCCCAATCCCGTCGCATCAGGCCCAAGGCTTGGGGTAATACCCATCGGCAAACGGCTTGATGCAAAGTTGAGGTATTCCAACACACGGGTGCGCGCCCAATACACATCGGTACCGTCATCAAAAATAATATAGACGAACGACACGCCGAAAAATGAAAAGCCACGCACCACTTTGGAATGCGGCACACCCAACATGGCTGTGGTCAACGGATAAGTAACCTGATCTTCCACCACTTGCGGCGCTTGCCCGGGATATTCGGTGTAGACGATCACCTGTACATCCGACAAATCGGGCAAGGCATCGAGCGGGGTTTTTATCACAGCATAGATACCGACGATGATGATAAAGACAGTACCTAGCAGTACCAGAAATACGTTACGCGCCGACCATTCAATGATTCGCTCCAGCATCACAACCCTCCGTGATGGCTATGCTCACCATTGGGAGTTGGCAGCGTAGACGGCAGACTCGTAGTTTTTGCCATAGGTTCGGCTGGCTCAAAGCCTGCTAAAGCGGCTTTCAGGTTACTCTCGGCAT
>JBGAWU010000213.1:0-5017 GCA_044227425.1 Methyloglobulus sp. | reverse complement strand
AAAGCTGATTCAAATACGCCATGTGTCGACGGATACGTAATCATTAATGCAGCCAGTGTATCGTGATACTCGACAACTTTAGCCTGCAAACCCTGCAAACTGATGTTGCCGTAAGCATCACAGGCAACAACGACAACCTTAAGTCCAGCCATGACCGCACTGGCAGGGTTGGTGCCGTGCGCGGAAGCAGGGATCAGGCAAATGTCACGTTGTGCTTGGCCGTTGACTTCGTGATACTTACGGATGACCAACAGGCCGGTATACTCGCCTTGCGAACCGGCATTGGGCTGTAGCGAAAAAGCGTCGAAGCCGGTCAGGTCGCACAACATTTCTTCCAGTTCTGCAAACATCTGTTGATACCCAAGTGTTTGGTAAAGCGGCGCAAACGGATGTAAACCATTAAATTCGTGATAGGAAATCGTCTGCATCTCCGTCGCCGCATTGAGCTTCATCGTGCATGACCCTAGCGGAATCATTGCGCGGTCAAGGGCAATATCACGCCGGGCCAAGCGGCGCATGTAACGCATCATTTCCGTTTCGGAATGGTAGCGTTCGAAAACAGGATGCTCCAGGAATCTATCGCTGCGTAATAAGGTGTCGGGTATACATTCCACGATGTCGGCGTTTAACCGGTTGATGTCGGGAAATTCTGCAGAAGGCGTCACAAAAACCTGCCAAACTTCCCGTAAATTTTTCCGGGTTGTCGTTTCATCGAGAGAAATGCCCAGATGGTCGTTATCAATAATGCGAAGATTAATATTGGTCTCCGCCGCTTGCGCCGCGTAACGTTTCGCCCGGTTCGGAACACGGACAACAAGGGTATCGAAATAGCATTCACTCACCACTTCATGGCCTAATTGCCTTAGCCCTGCCGCCAATATTTGGGCATACCGGTGTACCCTGCCCGCAATTAACCGCAACCCCTCGGAACCATGATAAACCGCATAGAAACTGGCAATAACGGCTAAAAGAACTTGCGCCGTACAAATATTGCTGGTGGCTTTCTCCCGCCGTATATGCTGCTCGCGGGTTTGCAAAGCCATGCGGTAAGCCATCTGATCGTGACTGTCCTTGGAAACGCCGATGATGCGGCCGGGAACCGACCGTTTATATTCGTCTTTTGTGGCAAAAAATGCCGCATGCGGACCGCCATACCCCATTGGAACGCCGAAACGCTGCGCGCTGCCGACGGCAATATCGGCGCCAAATGCGCCCGGCGACTTGAGCAAGACCAAGCTTAAAAGGTCTGTGGCTACAGTAACCAAAGCAGATTTGTCATGAGCAATGGTTACAATTTCGCTTAAATCCCCGATTTCACCTTTAGTGCCGGGATATTGCACCAGCACGGCAAAAAAATCGTGTTCCTGTAACCCCCCATAAGGATCAACGACGATAACTTCAAATCCCATCGAATGCGCACGGGTAAGGACAACCGCAATGGTTTGCGGATGACAGTTTTTATCGACGATGACGGCATTACTCTGATTTTTACTTATCCGTCTCGACATCGCTACGGCTTCCGCCGCCGCCGTGGCTTCATCCAGCAAAGATGCATTGGCGATTTCCATGTCGCACAGGTCGATAATCATCTGCTGAAAATTCATCAAGGCTTCCAGCCGGCCTTGGCTGACTTCCGCTTGATACGGCGTATAAGCAGTATACCAGCCCGGATTTTCGAGGACATTGCGCTTGATCACGGCGGGCATGATCGTATCGTAATAACCCATACCGATCATCGAGGTGAGGACTTTATTGCGTTCGCGCATTTTGCGCATATGTTTTATGACGGCGCTTTCGCTGATCGTTTCGGTCAGTTTTAACGGCTCATGGTTGACGATGTCGGCAGGTAAAACTTGTCCGATAATTTCATCCAGTTCGGTTAAGCCCAGTTCGGCGAGCATTGCCTTGATTTGCGGCTGGTTCGGCCCGATATGACGGCGGTTGAAATAACCGCGCATTTCCAATTGGTTTAAGTTGCTGGTTAGGATGCTCATGAGATTTTTTTATTATAGCGATGAGGGATGAAAGGCAAGGATGTGACAGTGAGGGATACTTTCCGTCCGCGCACTTCCGCGTATAAAGTAGTATCTGGCGCTGAATAATTCCGGTCAATGATCGCCAGTGCAATCGGTTTGCCTAGGCTGGGCGCATAACTGCCGCTGGTGACATAGCCTATCGTATTATGTCCAGCACCCAAAAGCATGCTACCTTCCCGTACTGGAACTTTATCTTCGACAACCAGCCCAACCAAAATCCTGCTGTTGCCTCGCTGAAGTTGCTTAATGATAGTATCGGCACCGGGAAAGTTATCACGCCCTTTTTTGACCAACCATTGCAAGCCTGCTTCCACCGGAGTTATCGACTCATTAAGTTCATGACCGTATAGGCATAAACCGGCTTCCAGGCGCAAGGTATCCCTTGCCCCTAAGCCACAGGGAATTACTTCTTTTTCGGCAAGCAGAAGGCGCGCTAACGGCTCAGCAAAGGCATTGGCAACAGATATTTCAAAACCATCTTCACCCGTATATCCGCAACGGCTTATCCTGCAAGGGATGTCGCCGAGCCCTGTCGCACAAGCCGTCATGAACGCCAAGTCGGCGGCAGGTTTTGAATACTTACGGATGACGCTTTCTGCAGACGGCCCTTGTAACGCAAATAGCGATTGACCATCGAGTTCGATAAACCGGCAATGCTCGGGTAACCGCTGTTTCAGATAAGCACAATCCTTGTCTTTACAGGCGGCATTGACAACAATCGACACGCCGGATTCGGTACGGGTAATGATAATATCGTCAATGATGCCGCCTAAATCGTTCGTCAGCACAGTGTATTTTTGTTGTCCTGTTTTTAACCCGGCAATATCGTTAGGTATCAGCCGGTTGAGTTCCTTGACAGCCTCATCGCCTAAAATCAGGCATTGTCCCATATGCGATATATCGAAAAAACCGGCATAGCTTCGGCAATGCAGGTGTTCGTGAATAATACCATCGAGGTACTGGATGGGTAGTGTGTAACCCGCAAAAGCCGTCATCCTGCCGCCTAATTCAAGATGTAATTGATAGAGTGCGGTTTGTTTTAGCATTCGCAAGTTATCCCTTAAACGCAGCCAATTTTTCCAGCAAATAAGCCAAATCTTGTTCGGTATGGTCGGCGCTTAACTGCAGCCTGATTTCCTGGTCGCCTTTGGGGACAACGGGATAATTGAGTCCAGTCACTAAAATGTCATGGGCGAATAAATGGGCGACCAATCTTGTGGTTTTATCAGTTTTTCGGATAAAGATAGGCACAATGGGGTGTTCGCCCTTTAAAGTTTCGTAACCTAGGTGTTCCAGGCGAGTTCTCAAGTAGATGCTGAAATCACGCAGTCTTTGTAATAACTCACAGCCGTCATTGCTATCTAATATATCCAATGCTGCTAAAGCTGCCGCCGCTTCCGCAGGTGTGATAGGGTTCGAATAGATATAAAATGGCGAAGTTTCCCGTAAATAATCGATCACGACTTGACTTGCGACCACATAACCGCCATTTACCGCGAGCGCTTTGCCCAACGTAGCAATCAGGATATCTGCTTTCGTGCCGGTCACTTCCTCTGTTCCGCGCCCGCTAAGCCCGAAGGCGCCAACACCGTGGGAATCGTCCACAAGCGTGATAATGCCTTCTGCGTAGCCGCTTTCATATTGCTTACAGCAAGCGTTGATCTGGTCGAGCGGCGCATAATCGCCGCGCATACTGAAAATGCCGTCGGTAACGACGCACACGCGTTTGAATTTGCCCTGATTTTCGGCAAGGATTTGGTCAAGGGCGCACATATCGGCATGGGCATATACTGCTTTTTGGGTTGATTGCGACAACCGAATGGCATTGATGATACAGCTATGGTTGAGCGCATCGCTGATGACCAGGGTATCTTCCGAAATAAACTGGGGCAATACGCCCATCATGGTCGCATAGGCTGCACTGAATATCATGGCGGCTTCGCGCCCGTGAAATTCGGCCAGCCGTTTTTCCAGCGCTTTATGCGATTGATAAGTGCCGCTGATGAACCGCACCGCCCCAGGCCCGGAGCCATAGTTTTCGACAGCTTCGGCTTCGGCAGCTATCACTTTGGGATGCATTGCCAAACCCAGGTAAGAATTTGAGTTCATTCTCAAAAACCTTCTATCGCCGTAGCTTTCAAGGAAATAGCGCGGACCCAAGCCATTTTCTGCCGGTTTGATGCCAGTAATGACTTTCTCATTGCCTTTACAAATGCCTTGTTCCTGCAGGTCAGTTAATTTGGCGGCGAATAATTGCTCAATGTTGTTTAATGACATAGCCGTTTTCCTTATTCCTTATGCACTAGTTTAGCTGTAAGTTGCGCAAGCATATCTTCGACCATTGCCGCCATATCAAACTTAGGCTGCCAACCCCATTCGCTGCGGGCAGCACTATCATCCATGTGCTTAGGCCAAGAATCGGCAATTGCCTGTCTTATTGGGTCAATGTGGTAGCTGATGCAAAAATCAGGTATGTGTTTTTGTATCTCCGCCGCCAGTTGGGCTGGAGTAAAACTCATGGCGGTTACATTGAACGCATTACGATGCTTTAAGCTTGCACCATCGACCGCCATAAGCTTGATGGCGGCAGTCACCGCATCTGGCATGTACATCATATCCAGTTGGGTATCGTCCCGAAGAAAACAGTCGTAATGCCGGTCTTTTACCGCCGCATAAAATATATCGACGGCATAATCGGTGGTGCCTCCGCCCGGCAAGGCTTTGTGGGAAATCAACCCCGGATAACGTAAACCACGCGCATCAACACCAAAGTGCTGAAAATAGTAATCGCATAATAGCTCCCCCGTTACCTTGGTAATTCCATATAATGACTTAGGCCGCTGGATGGTGTCTTGCGGCGTATTGAAACCTGGAGTCTCTGTGCCAAAAGCGGCAATCGAACTAGGAAAAAATATGGCGCAACGGTGTATCCTGGCAACTTCCAGGACATTAAGCAAACCGTTAATATTGATGTCCCACGC
>JBGAWU010000212.1:0-5033 GCA_044227425.1 Methyloglobulus sp. | reverse complement strand
CTTGTTCCACGGTACTGCCTTGCACCACATCCAGCGACACGACGGCTTGCTCATCCGGTTTGGCGTAAACCACTTCTATTGCAACCAAGTCGTGGTTTTTTCGAGTAGGATTGTGCATAAACTTCCTTGGCCCGACCGGTAAACGACGTCACCATCGTATTACAAATCTGATTAAACACCGCGCCGAAGGCCAGGTTTGCCAGGACGCCGGACATCTCGAACTCCAAATCCAATGAAATTTTGCTGGCGTCTTCCCGTAGAGGCATAAAGTTCCAGACACCTTCCAGATAAGAGAAAGGCCCGTCCAATAAGGACACGGTAATCCTGCCGCCATCATCGACTTTATTTCGGGTAGAAAACGATTTCTTGAAGCCGCCCTTGGAAATCATCAATTCCGCTTCAACGATATCGCCTTCGCGTTTGAGGATCCTGCTGCCGGTACACCACGGTAAAAACTGCGGATAGGACTCTATATCATTAACCAAATCATACATTTGGCGCGCAGAGAATCTTACCAATGCGCTTTTCTGGACGAGCGTCATCCTTTACAGCACTCCAACAACGTTCAGGAACACCAAAAACACGGCAGCTGGCGCAATATAGCTGACTAAAAACCGCCAAACCTGAAAATTCAGATGTTCGCCCGGCAGGTCGAGTTCTTCCTTGCTGTGTTCCTGTTTCATGATCCAACCCGCGAAAACGGCAATACAAAATCCGCCGATGGGCAGCATCAAATTAGCGGTGAGATAATCGATCAATTCGAAAAAATTGCGCTCGAATAATTTTACATTTTTCCAGGCATTGAACGAAAAAACAGTCCCTAATCCAATCGTCCAGGCTACCGATCCTGACCACAGACAGGCTTTTTCACGGGTAAAGCCTTTGTTTTCGATTAGCCATGCTACCGCCGGTTCGACCAGCGAGATCGACGAAGATAATGCCGCGAATACCAGCGCAATAAAAAACAAAACACCGAACAACCAGCCGCCGAACATGTTGCCGAAAGCCAGCGGCAAGGTTTCAAAGACTAGTCCAGGCCCGGAATTCGGCTCCAAGCCGTTGCTGAAAACAATCGGAAAAATGGCAATACCGGCCAATAAAGCCACTACAGTATCGGCGCCGGCAATGATCATCGACGATTTAGCGATGGAAACATCTTTAGGCAAATACGCGCCGTAGCACATAATAGCCCCCATACCCAGGCTTAAGCTGAAAAACGCCTGTCCCATCGCCACCAGAATTGACTCCGCAGTCAACTTGCTGAAATCGGGTTTGAATAGAAAATCGAGTCCTTTAAAGTAGCCGTCAGTCGTCATGGCATAGCCGACCAGAAGAATCATCAAAGCAAACAGGCCTGGCATCAATAAACTAATCGATTTTTCAAAACCTTTCTCGATTCCACGTGCCACGATGATCATGGTAGCCAGCATGAAAACGGTATGCCAGAAGATCAACGTCATCGGACTGGCGACAAAATCATCAAAAATCGCTTTGATTTCGCTGGGGCTACCGCCTGAAAAACTGCCGAAAAAAGCCTTGAAAACATAGGCGGTTGACCAACCGGCAATCACGCTGTAATAAGACAGGATCAAAAAACCCGCCGCAATACCCATCCAGCCCAGATAATGCCAGTTTTTATCGGCATTCGCTTCGGCGGTCAAAATTTCCATGGTATGTACCGGGTTTTGTTTACTACGCCTGCCGAGCATGGTTTCCGCCATCATCAAGGGTATGCCGATTAGCAACACACATAGCAAATAAACCAGCACAAACGCCCCACCGCCATTCTCGCCGGTGATATAGGGAAATTTCCAGATATTGCCTAAGCCAACCGCAGAGCCGGTTGCAGCCAGAATAAACGCAAACCGCGAAGACCATTCCCCTTGTTGCGATTTCTTATCAATTCTTTTTTCGTTAGCCATATCTGTCCAGTAAACCCCTAATAAAAAGCCATTATTATTAGCATATCGAGTAAAATGGCAAGAATATACTTTAGATACCTGAAAAACTTGTTATCCAGCACTATGGCCGATAAAAAGACCGCTAAAAAGAAACAGCCACAAAATGCCAGTATTGCCGTAAATCGGCAAGCAACGCACGAATACCATATTGAAGAACGTTTTGAAGCAGGAATAGTTTTGGAAGGTTGGGAAGTAAAAAGCCTAAGGGAAGGCAAAGTTCAGCTAAAAGAAAGCTATGTTACCTTAAAAAGGGGCGAAGCCTGGTTGGAGCGCGCGCATATCTCACCCCTGTTGTCCGCTTCAACCCATGTTAATCCCGATGCTATCCGCAAAAAAAAACTGCTCCTCAACCGGCATGAACTCAACAAATTGATCGGCTCGGTCGAGCGCAAGGGCTATACCTGTATTCCGCTTTCAATGTACTGGAAAAACGGCCGCGCCAAATTAGAAATCGGCTTGGCGAAAGGTAAACAATTACACGACAAGCGCGCCGCTTCGAAAGACCGCGATTGGCAACGCGAAAAAGCCAGAATTATGAAACACGCTTAATGATTTAACAACACAAACAACTTTCTCTTATGGTACTACAACAATTTCTAGAAAAAGTTTTAAACGGCAGCCCTGTCAGTTTTGATGAAACCCTATCTGTCATTACGACTTACTATTACTATGAGCCGACCGAATTTTCCAACGGATTAAACGAAGATGTCTTGGTCAATGCGGCGGGGACAAACGAAGGCTCCTGTAAAATCTTTGCCTTTGCCAAACTGAACGGACTAAACCCGCAACAAACCTTAAACCTCTTCGGCGATTATTATCGAGTGGATGTCCTGCAAAATCCGGAAGGGTCGGGGCATCAAAATATCAGGAATTTCATGAAATACGGCTGGGAAGGCATCCGGTTTCCGAAAGAACGGCTAAGCTTACAAAGAAAGTAAATAGGTAAATTTCTTTTACACTTATAACCATGCCTTTATAAAATCCCGATCAACCCAGAATTCATACTTTTTAGCCGCCCGGATATTAGATAGAACATGGAATATTTACAATTTACCGACAAGTTGTACGAATATTCAAATTGGCGGGCGCGTTTGATTGACACAATCGAAATATACCGCGACTGGCGTAACCATTACGGTTTAGACGACACCCAAAGTACGCAAACCATCGTAAATTTATTGCAGGGTTTGTCCCAAGACCGGGTAACTTTGGCCTTTGTCGCCGAATTTTCCCGCGGCAAGACCGAATTGATCAATGCCCTGTTTTTTGCAGAAACGGGCGTAAGGCTGCTTCCCTCCTCACCGGGAAGGACCACTATGTGCCCTGCCGAGCTGTTTTTCGATGAGGAGGGCGGCAGTTATATCCGCCTGATTGAAATCGAAAGCCGAAATGAAGCCACGTCCTTCACACAGTTAAAACAGGATGTTGCCCGGTGGACCCATATAAACCTGGACTGCGACAATCCGGCGCAAATGCAGGCGGCTTTCAAAGAGCTTGTGGCTGTCAAGCGGGTAGCCCGGGAGACAGCAATCGAACTGGGGCTTTTCGATGAAAAAGAAGCCGCCGAACAAGGTATCGTCAACCCTGAAACCGTCGAGATCCCACGTTGGCGCCACGCCCTCATCAGCTTCCCCCATGCCTTGCTGAAAGCAGGACTGGCAATTCTGGACACGCCCGGTTTAAATGCCTTGGGAAGCGAACCAGAATTAACTTTAAGTATGTTGCCCAGCGCCCATGCCATTATTTTTGTACTCGCCGCTGATACCGGCGTGACTAAAAGCGACCTAAACATGTGGCGGAATCATGTGTGCAGGGTGACGAATTCGAACAAACAAGGCTTGGCGATTGTTTTGAATAAAATTGACGCCATGTGGGACGAACTGGATTACGACCTGTACGAAAAATCCATCCAATCGCAGGTTAGCGCTTCTGCGGAAACATTGGGCATCCCGGAAAAATTGATTTTTCCGATTTCTGCTAAACAAGCCTTGCTCGGAAAAATTAAAAAAGATAAAGGATTGCTCGAACAAAGCAGGATTCACACCTTAGAAAATTACTTATCGCAAGATATTATCCAGCATCGTCAAAAAATAATGGTTAATGTGGTGTTACGCGACATTGGTTTTTTGATCAAAGAATCACTGGCATTGACCGAAATCAAAATTGAAAAAAGCGCGGCGTTATTGGAGGAATCCTTGCAACTGGATTTCGCCAATCAAGACAAGATTGCCAAGATGACTGAAAACGCCCAGTTTCAACAGCAAACGTATTTTAAAAATATGTCGCATTTCCAAACCAGCAGCAACGGTTTCCTGCTCGTGTTTGACAAGCTGATCAACTCGCTGTCGCCAGCCCGGTTCGACAAGGTTATCCAACTTAACAGGAAAGAAATCGACAAAAGCATTACCACCTATATTATGAAAAACGGCATCAAGCAATTGTTCGCCGACTTGCATAACCTGTTGGAAGATTGCATTACCAGCACCAATGAAGCCCAGCAGTTTATTTTAAAAATTCATTCGGAATTCGATACGCAGTATGGTTTTAAAGAAATTAAACCTTATTTGTTTGATATTCGTGCATATCAATTAGAACTGGAAGACGTATTAAGCCAGGGCGAAGCTTATCGATCCAGCGCTAAAATCACCTTAACCGAAAAAAACCTGGCCATTCAAAAACTCTATGGCACATTGCTGTTCCAAGCCCGTAATATCCTGTTTAAAGCCCGGCGGGAAGCGATGGTATGGGGGGAAAACGTGATGTCCCCGATCAAGCACCAAATACTGGACCATAAAAAACAGATTGAGAACCGTCTAGTGGTGTTGCTGGCCGCCAACGAGTCGGAAGATAAACTAAAAGAAAATATCGCCCGCCAAGAAAGCGAACTGGCGCAACTGAATAAACAGTTCAATGAATTGCAAGAAATAACCGAACTGATGCAGAAAATTCCTGGGTTTCAGGGTGTCCAACTGGTTCCTTTGGCTTAATTAAAATAACCCATTTTGGGTGGGTTATAAAACTTAATTGAGTCATTGACAGAACCCAACTGTTAAACCAATCTGAAGAAGTACT
>JBGAWU010000211.1:0-5052 GCA_044227425.1 Methyloglobulus sp. | reverse complement strand
CTTTTACCGATTAATACCCAGATCCAGCTGGATAAGATAACCGGGGACGATATTTTTGTTGAAATTTTGCCTGACCATCGGAAATTGCGTATTGAAAACGTTGAAAAGCATACCGGTGATACGACAGTACAGGCGTTTGATAAGTTATTCGGTAAAAATAGGGTCGATTTATCGAGGTTTTCTGAATCTGAACGGGAAAACATCTTGGCTGGCAGGGTTGCTAAGGGTATGCGAAAAAAAGCGGTGCTTGCTGCAATCGGCTATCCGCCCATTACCGAAACACCGACGCTCCAGGCGAACGACTGGACTTACTGGAGTTCAAGGTTTAACCGTTTCATCCTGCATTTTGCCCATGATAAAGTGGTTAGGATACAAGATTAAAAATAAATGATTTCAAGTCGCTGCCGATAAGTATGAAAACCTGTGTCATCATCCCCGTGTACAACCACGAAGCGGCGATTCCAGCGTTAGTGGAAAAATTACAAGCGTTGGGGTTACCGTGTTTTTTGGTGAATGACGGCAGTTCCCTGGCATGTTCCGAAGTGTTGGCGGGCTGCGTGGATAAGGCATCGGATTGGCTGACGCTCATTACCCGACCCGAAAACGGTGGCAAAGGCGCGGCGGTGATCGACGGTTTTAAAGCTGCGCTTAATGCAGACTTTACCCACGCCATCCAAATTGATGCCGACGGTCAGCATGATGTAAATGCCATTCCTGAATTTATAGCTGTCAGCCGGCAACATCCGGAAGCGATAGTTTTGGGTAAGCCGTTGTTTGACGGTTCCGCTCCCAAAAGCCGTCTTTATGGTCGTCGCATCACCAATTTTTGGATTGCGGTTAATACCTTGTCGCAAGCTATCGGTGATGGCATGTGTGGCTTTCGGTTGTATCCGCTCGCAGCTGTGGAACGTTTAATCGGTACAACAAACCTTGGGCAACGCATGGATTTCGATATTGATATCGTTGTGCGTTTGTATTGGCAAGGGGTTCAGGCTATTAATCTACCCGTTTCGGTTACTTATCCGCTCGACGGGGTATCGCATTTTAAAATGTTGCGCGATAACCTGATGATTTCAAAAACCCATGCTGTTTTATTTTGCGGTATGTTAATCCGTATCCCACGGCTTCTACAAAGGCATTGGCAATGAAAACCGCCGTCCATTGGGCGCAAATGGAAGAGCGCGGTGTAATATGGGGTATGCGTTTCCTGTTGCAGGTCTATCTATTATTCGGGCGCTCGATTTTGCAAGTGTTTTTATATCCGGTCGTGAATTATTACTGGATGGTGAACCGGACGGCGCGGCAGGCGAGCCAGACATATCTGGACAGATTGGCGGATTTTGCCCCGCATTTGAAATTGAGCGGGACTTTATTTTGCAGTTACCGGCACTTTATCAGTTTTGCCAATGCAATGATCGACAAACTTGCCGCCTGGTCGGGGGCGATTTCGCCTGCGGAAGTCACTTATCACGGCAGGGATCAAGTCATTGCCGAGATCGGTAACGGCAGGGGAATGCTATTGCTGGGTGCGCATCTCGGTAATCTTGAAGTCTGCCGTATAATTTCCACTTTCGATAAAACGGTACGTATCAATGTATTGGTGCATACTAAACATGCGCAGAAATTTAATAAAGTATTGCATCAGGCGAATGACAAGAGCCTGCTTAATATCATTCAGGTTACCGAAATAACGGCAGCGACATCGCAGTTACTGTACGATAAAATCGAAGCTGGGGAATTAATCATCATGGCTGCCGACCGCACACCGGTCAGTAAGGGTCAGCGGGTTTCGAAAGCACGATTTCTGGGTGCCGATGCCTGGTTTCCGCAAGGGCCGTTTATTCTTGCCGGATTATTAAAATGCCCGGTTTATACGCTGTTCTGTTTAAAGCAACAGGGAAAGTATGTGATTTATTTTGAATCGTTTAGCAAAATTATCCAGTTTCAAAAAAACAGCCGGGAACAGGCGATGCAGCAACTGATTCAACGTTATGCGCAACGTTTGGAAAAATATTGTTTAATTGAACCCTTACAATGGTTTAATTTTTACGATTTCTGGCAAGACGCCGATGACAAATAATAATTCTATAAGCAGAAAGGTTGTCTTTAACGGCGATGTGTTAACCATTGATGATATTTGTCATATAGCAGCGCAACAGGTAAAAATCGAACTGAGTTCCGAAACCGCATTTGTCAGGCGTATCGATAAAGGCGCTCTATTCATCGATAAACTGTTGGCGGAACAAGGCTATGTGTATGGCGTAACCACTGGCTTTGGTGATTCCTGCGATGTGTCCGTGCCGATAGCGCTGGTCGATGGTCTGGCTAAAAATTTATACACATTCCACGGCTGCGGACTGGGTGATTATTTCGATGCCGAGCAAACGCGGGCTATTCTTGCCGCCCGGTTAACCAGCCTTGCACGGGGTTATTCCGGCGTCCGCTATTGCTTATTGCAACAATTCATTACCTTGTTACACCATGATATTTTGCCGTTAATCCCACAAGAAGGTTCGGTCGGCGCCAGCGGAGATTTAACGCCATTATCATACGTTGCTGCAGTATTATCCGGCGAACGCGAAGTTCTCTACCAAGGTCAACGCTTGCCGACGCAAGCCGTATTTTCAAAGCTAAATATCGCAGCATTAAGCTTAAAACCCAAGGAAGGTTTGGCGATCATGAACGGTACAGCCGCCATGACGGGCGTGGCTTGTCTGGCGTATCAACGGGCCGCGTATTTGGCAAAATTGAGCACACGGATCACCAGCTTGGTCTCGGTTGCGTTAAACGGTAATGCCCATCATTTTGATGAAAAGCTATTTAGGGTAAAGCCGCATCCAGGGCAAAACCTCGTTGCCGAACGCATCCGTAACGACCTGCGCAACTCAGGGCAAGCCAGCCAGGATGAAAGCCGCCTGCAAGACCGTTATTCGCTGCGTTGTGCGCCGCATGTGATCGGCGTACTGGAAGATTCCCTGCCGTGGCTTAGGCAATTCATCGAAACCGAACTCAACAGCGCCAACGATAATCCGATCATTGATGCGGAAAGTGAACAGGTGTTGCACGGCGGTCATTTCTACGGCGGTCATATTGCGTTTGCGATGGACAGCTTGAAAACCGCAGCCGCCAATATTGCCGACTTATTGGACAGGCAAATGGCGCAACTGATGGATCCAAAATTCAATCACGGCTTGTCTGCCAATTTATCCGGGGCAACGGGCGAACAGGCCGTTATTAACCACGGATTTAAGGCAGTGCAAATCGCCGTTTCCTCCTGGACTGCCGAAGCCTTGAAATTGACGCTTCCCGCCAGTGTGTTTTCCCGCTCGACCGAATGCCATAACCAGGACAAGGTCAGCATGGGGACGATAGCGGCCAGGGATTGTATTCGCATACTCGAGTTAACCGAACAAGTGGCGGCGGCAGGCTTGCTGATTGCGGTACAAGGAGTCGAGTTAAGGGCGGCAGCAATCAATCCAGCCTTGCAAGTAACTGTTAATCAGGTTCGCCAACACAGTCCATTCCTAAAGGATGACCGCGCGTTGGAAAACGAACTCAGAAAATTGCTGGCTTTGATTAAAGCGCAGTATTGGATGTTGTATGACTAATCCCACGCATCGCGCCAGTGTCGATATTGACATCCCGTTCCACGATGTCGATGTCATGGAAATCGTCTGGCATGGACATTACGTCAAATATTTTGAAATCGCCCGCTGCGCCTTGCTGGATACCATCGATTACAACTACCCGCAAATGCGCGATTCCGGCTATGCTTGGCCGGTGATCGACCTACGTATCCGTTACATCAAACCTGCCTTATTCGCACAAAAAATTACCGTAACGGCAACCATTACCGAATGGGAAAACCGTCTGAAAATCGATTACCTGATGGTCGATACGCTTTCCGGCACACGTTTGGCAAAAGGGTATAGCATCCAGGTTGCTGTGGATCTGGTGACTAAGGCGATGTGTTATGAGTCGCCCAAGATTCTTTTAGAAAAACTGGCTTAAATTTAATGGTTAAAACAAAAACTATAAGCATCATTAAAATCCTGCTGTTTTTGTCGCTGTTTAATCTTGCTTATGCCAATGATTTGCTGAACAAAATTGCCTTAAAAGTTGGAAAAAACACGTTAACCCAAGGCGCATTCCAACAAGAAAAACACCTTAAATTTTTAAAAAAACCATTGCTGTCCACAGGAACATTTATCTACGACCAAAACAAAGGTGTACTTTGGCAAACTTTAACGCCTATTGTTTCGACTTTACGCATCAACGAGATCCAGCTAACAAGCGAGCAAGCTATTCCGCCTACCTTCGGACGGATATTTAAAGTCCTTTTGGGCGGTGAATTAAGTCGTTTAACCGAAGATTTCGAGGTGACCGGAACCGAACAGCAAGGCGCTTGGCAACTGCAATTGCTGCCGAAAGATCAATTACTGAAGAAAGTCATTGGCGCCATTCGGTTGCAAGGCGATAAAGAAATCCGGCGTTGGGAGTTACAGGAAATAAACGGTAACGTGACACAGATTAACTTCAGCCAAATCAGCCACCCGAAAAATTTAAGCAACGAACAACTTAAAGGTTTTGAAAGCGTATCACCCTAAAGTTGCCGCATTGCTGTGGCTAGCCCTGATGTTAACCATTGCGGGGTTCGGCTGGCACAGCTTAACTAAAGACTGGTTGGAAACAGGATTTTTGGCGTTGCTGCCGAACGCTGAGCAACAACCGGAAATCGCCAAAGTCATTCACCAGCACAATGCACAGCGCGACCGGAAAGTAATTTGGCTGGTTGCGGGCGGTACGCCGGACGATGCTATCGAGCAAGCACGATTTGTTGCACAGCGCTTACAACAAAACCAGCTATTTAGTTCGGTGATACTTGAAGTCTCGCAGCAAACTTATCTTAGCCACTATAAAACCTTGTTTCCCTATCGTTATCAGTTGCTGGATGCAGAAACGAGGAAGCAGATAAGCGAAAAGCCCAAGGAATTTCTGGCCAATAATCTGGCGACACTCTACAGTCCGATGGGACAATTGGCGGCTGCGGAT
>JBGAWU010000210.1:0-5068 GCA_044227425.1 Methyloglobulus sp. | reverse complement strand
CCGACGACTTAACCGCCGTCGATCGATTAACTTATATCGAAGCCGTTATCCATGAAACGATGCGCTTAAAATCGGTCGCGCCGCTCTTTTTCATCGAACCGAATAAAGATGTCGAATTGGCCGGAATCAACATCCCCAAAGGCACGTTTCTCATGCTGGTCAGCCGCTTTTGCGCTTTGCAGGAAACTAATTTTACCGATGCGCTTCAATTCAAGCCAGAACGCTGGCTTGTTCAAAATCCTACGGGATGCAACCATAACCGTAACGCCAGCATACCTTTCGGTGCGGGACCGCGCTTTTGTCCGGGGCGCAATTTAGCAATGCTGGAGATGAAAATGGCGGTCGCCATGCTATGCAAGAATTTTTCAATCAAGCGTTTTAATACCAGGCATTCCGTCCAGGAAATTTTTTCGTTTACCATGATGCCGGACGAATTAACGGTCGAACTAACGGCAAGATAACTACAAGATTTAGCATTACAAATTCGTTGACTCCGGAAATCAGTTACTTTATTTAATTTTTGTAAGCTATGATTTGTTAGCGAATACGGCCTGAAAATCTTGAACGGAAACAGATAAAAAACGCCTTATTAAAATGTAACGCAGTCAATTCAAAACAATTAAGCACGATAAAAATAACATGCAATTTCAAAGCATTATTGTATTTATAGCCATAATTAGCTTACCGGGGTGTCACTTGGAAACGAAAGAAATCTATAAAAAGGAAAATTCTGTTGCCGCTAAAGTCAACGAATTGCTAAGTCAAATGACCTTGGAAGAAAAAGTCGGTCAAATGACCCAAATCGATTTTTCGCTGATTGGCGTACCTGATGCGCAAGATGCGAAAAATCCGATTGACCAGGCAAAACTTGAAAATGCGGTTATTACCTATCATGTCGGTTCCATTCTGAACACGCCTTCTACCCCGCTTAACAAAGCGCAGCCGATTGAAACCTGGCGGCTTATAATGCGGGCGGTCGAAGCGGCTTCAACCAAGACTCGCTTAAAAATCCCGGTGATTTACGGGATTGATGCGATACATGGGGCGACTTACACAAAAAATGCCGTGCTCTTTCCGCAGGCCATTAATATGGCGGCAACGTTCAATCCTGAATTGAGCTTCCAAGAAGGCGAAATCGCCGCGCGGGAAGTTCGTGCATCCGGCCTGCACTGGAATTTTTCGCCGGTTATGGATATAGGACGGCAACCGCTATGGCCGCGATTATGGGAAACCTACGGTGAAGACGTGCATCTGGCAACGACATTGGGTACGTCTTATATTAAAGGCCATCAAGGTGATGATTTTTCCGCCCCCACTAAATTACCGACCTGTCTAAAACATTATGTCGGTTACAGTTTTCCCATCAATGGCAAAGACCGTACGCCTGCTTGGATCGGCGACAGGATGTTACGCGAATATTTTCTTCCCACTTTCGAAGCGGGCATCAAAGCCGGGTCGCCGACGGTCATGATTAATTCAGGGGAGGTCGACGGTATTCCAGGCCATGCGAACCATCATTACTTGACCACGATTCTTCGGGAAGAGTTGGGGTTTAAGGGCTTTACCGTATCCGATTGGGAAGACATCAAACGGCTTTTTACGCGGGACAAACTGGCGTCTTCACCGAAAGAAGCCGTAAAAATTGCGGTTATGGCCGGTGTCGATATGAGCATGGTACCGTTTGATTTTTCGTTTTACGATTTATTGCTGGATCTGGCAAAATCCGGAGAAGTACCACTATCCCGCATTGATGAAGCTGTCAGCCGGATATTGACGGTTAAACTCCAGGCCGGATTATTTGATGCCGACCGCAAACAGTTACCGGTAGAAAACAACTTTGCAACTGTTGAAGCAAAAAGGATTAATCAACAAGCGGCACGTGAATCGATTGTGCTGGCGAAAAATACCAACCAGACGCTTCCGCTAAAAAAAGAAGCCCGCATTCTGGTCATCGGACCTACTGCCGACTTGTTAAGCGCCATGAATGGTGGTTGGACGATTACGTGGCAAGGCCACGACGAAGAACTGTATCCGCAAGATAAGTTGACCATTCTTAAAGCCCTTCAAAAAAAAGCTGCAGGTAAAATCACCTACCTCAGTGGCGACAAAAAATTTGATAAACATGCAATTGACAAAGTGGTTGCCGAAGCAAAAAACCACGAATATATTTTGCTCTGTCTGGGCGAACAACCGTATACCGAAACCGTGGGAAATATCGAATCGTTGGCGCTCGAACCCGAACAAGTTGAACTCGCCGAAGCGGCACTTGCTACCGGTAAGCCGGTGATTCTGCTTACTTTGGGTGGTCGTCCGCGCATTATCACTTCAATCGCCAATCAATCCGCTGCCGTTATCCTGGGCTTTTTACCGGGAATGGAAGGCGGGGAAGCAATCGCCGGTATTATCTACGGAGACTATAACCCGGACGGTAAATTGCCTATCACCTACCCAAGAAACACGAACGGGATTACGTTATACGATCACAAACCGGGCGAAAATTTTGAAGCTAATATCTATAACCCATTGTTTCCTTTTGGTCATGGGTTGAGTTATACCACATTTGCGACGAGCGGTTTAGCTACGGAAAAAACGCATATCAATGCCGATGAAAATATCAAATTTACGGTAACCGTCAAAAATACCGGCGGACGCAAAGGGAAAGAAACGGTTCTGCTGTATCCCTGTCTTTCATTGGCTTGGATATGAAACGGATTGTCGAACCCGGAGAGTTTGTCGTAACAGTCGGTAATGAATCCGTTAACTTTTGGGTTGATAATTCGAATACGCTATGAACATCCCGATTCAACCAACAGCGGCAAACTCTAAACTACGTTCCTATACAGGTGCGCTTGCCCTGCTAACGTCCTTGTTTTTTATCTGGGGTTTTATAACTTGCCTGAATGATATTTTAATACCCCATTTAAAAGCTGTATTCACGCTGAACTATGCCGAAGCCATGTTGATACAGTTCTGCTTTTTTGCAGCGTACTTTGTTACCTCGGTGCCTTATGGTTATCTGGTGGAAAAAATCGGCTACAAGCGTGGAATTATCATCGGCTTAACTATAGCGGGAACCGGTTGTCTGTTGTTTTATCCGGCGGCAGGATTGCGTTTATATCCTTTATTTTTAGCCGCATTTTTCGTATTGGCGTCGGGCATAAGCTTATTACAGGTAGCCGCGAATCCTTACGTGGCATTACTTGGCAAACCGGAAACAGCTTCCAGCCGGTTAACGATGACGCAGGCGTTTAATTCATTGGGAACAACCCTCGCACCGTATTTCGGCGGCTTATTCATTCTTGCCACGCCTGTAAAATCGCCCGATGAGATCAAGCAATTAAATGCCGATGCCTTATCGGCTTACCAGGCGCTGGAAGCAACCTCCGTGCAACAGCCGTATTTATTATTGGCATCGACGTTATTAGTCGTTGCGGTTATTTTCGCCGTCATCAAACTGCCTGCCGTTAAAGGACAAGCCACTCCAGACGGAGACATGCAAACCCAATCTTCAGGCTCTGCTTATCCGGACGCATGGCAGTCCCCTCGCCTAGTCTTGGGAGCAATTGGCATTTTTGTATATGTCGGTGCCGAAGTATCCATCGGCAGTTTTCTGGTAAGTTTTTTGACCGAACCTACGATAACCGGACTCGCCGCGCACGATGCGGCCAAATACCTCCCGTTTTATTGGGGCGGCGCAATGGCAGGCCGCTTTATCGGCGCAGCCGTCATGAGGACAATTCAACCGGGCAAAGTGTTGGCTTTCAATGCGACAGCAGCGGCCTGTTTAGTGGCAACGACTATTTTCAGTTCTGGTCATGCCGCCATGTGGGCAATCCTCGCCGTGGGCTTATTTAATTCCATTATGTTCCCTACAATTTTTTCCTTGGCTTTAAAAGGCTTAGGAATCCATACCGGCCAAGGCTCGGGCATTTTATGTTCAGCAATTGTCGGCGGAGCCGTACTCCCGGTTGTTCAAGGCTTCTGTGCCGACTGGATTGGCATCCAACCCGCGTTTTTTATTCCTGTCCTGTGTTATGGCTATATTGCCTATTACGGCTGGAGGGATTTTAAAATTCACGCAGATTCCGTCTTGTAGCCTTCATTCCGTTGAGTATCGGGCGACAACCAGATTCTCAACGCATGTTTTGAGCCATGATAACCGCCGTATCCACACTCAGGTCGAGTAACAAAGTCTTAGTAGACGTCTCGATCTCGGTCAGTTGCAATACGTCCTTGGCAGGATCCTTCAAACGGACAAAGATCAACTGCTTACCGGTTTGTTCAATGATTTTTGCAAAATCCACCAATGCTTCGACCGTCGTACTGTCCAAGTCTGGAGACTCTTCCATACTGATGATAACGGTATGGAAATGCTTCTGAGTAGAAATCGCCTGCCGGACTTCTTGCAAAATTCGCGTTACGTTTGCAAAAAACAAAGGTTCTTCAGGGCGAAGTATGACTAATCCATCGATTTGGTGCGCATCGGAATGAAGATCCACATTTGCAAAATCATGGCTTGAATTTATCCTGCCCAATACCGATACGCTGGAAGACGACAAACGCCTGAGCATCATGGCCAAACTCATCCCCACACCAGCCAAAAGCCCGTCAAGCACACCGAAAAGCAGGACGGACAGCACCGATGCCAGCGCAATCAACCGATCCCGGCGTATGTCAAAGTAGAGATAAAAACCACGGAAACTGAGAGAATGGCTGACGGCATAAATGACAATGGCAGCCAGTACCGGCTCTGGTGTGAATGCAATTTGGGGTAGCAACGTGAGCACGATAACCAACACGACACCTGCGCAAACCCAACCGGATAACCGGCTTTGCGCGCCTGCCGCCTCGTTTGCCGTCGTTGCCGAGAAGCCTGCGCCGACCGGAAGCCCCTGCAGCAATCCCGAAGCTATATTCGCAAAACCGAGCGCGCATAAATCACGGTTAGGCGATGTTGTATCGCCGTGCTTAATTGCATAGGTTTGAATGGAGCCGAAGGTTTCGGCGTAAAGTATCAGAATCATTGCAGTGGCAAGCTCAGCCAGCCTTAACCATTGCGCCCGTTCAA
>JBGAWU010000020.1:0-13343 GCA_044227425.1 Methyloglobulus sp. | reverse complement strand
GATCGGCCTGGATGGGCGTCCCAAAGTCAAGAACTTGAGGGAAATCCTGGTCGAATGGCTGGTTTTCCGCACCGAAACCGTCCGCAGACGTTTACAGTTCCGCCTGGATAAGGTCTTGGCGCGATTGCATGTGTTGGAAGGCTTGTTAATTGCTTATCTTAATATCGATGAAGTGATTGCCATTATCCGCTTCGAGGATCATCCCAAAGCCGTAATGATTGAGCGTTTTGGCATTACTGAAATTCAGGCTGAAGCAATTCTCGAATTGAAACTGCGGCATCTTGCCAAGCTGGAAGAATTCAAGATCAAAGGCGAACAAGCCGAGTTGGAACAGGAAAGGCAACAATTGGAAGCCATTTTAGGTTCAAAGGAGCTACTCAATAACCTGATTAAATCCGAACTGGAAGAAGATGCGGAAAAATACGGCGATGATCGCCGTTCGCCTATCGTTGCACGGGAAGCCGCGCAAGCACTGGAAACCACAGCCTTGATCGCCAATGAACCGTTAACCGTAATTTTGTCCGAAAAAGGCTGGATCAGGGCGGCGAAAGGCCATGATTTTGATGTGGAAAGCTTAAATTACCGTTCCGGCGACAGTTATCTGGATTCGGTGAAATGCCGTTCGACACAGCCCGTTTATATCCTGGATTCAACCGGACGGGTCTACAGCAGCAATACCCATGATTTACCGTCCGCCCGCAGCCAAGGCGAACCGTTAACAGGTCGGTTAAATCCTCCGCCGGGATCGTTATTTATGTATTTGCTGGCAGGAAATCCGGACGATTGGTATTTAATGGCAAGCAGTGTTGGTTACGGTTTTAGGATTCAACTCAAAGAGCTGGCAGGTAAAAATAAAGCAGGGAAGGCGTTAATCTCCTTGCCGGATCAATCTGCAGTGGTCAAACCCGTACTGATGAGCAGTGACACCGATTTATTGGCGGTTGCGACTTTGCAAGGACGTTTGCTCATATTCCCTGTGGCCGATTTGCCTGAACTGGCCAAAGGCAAGGGCAATAAAATCATCCAGATCATCACCAAGGATTTAGCAACCGGTAAAGACCGTTTGGTTGCGATGACGGCATTGCCTGTCAACGGTCAGTTGGTCATCGTGTCAGGTAAGCGGCAATTGACATTAAAAGCCAACGATGTTGTCCATTATTCCGGTAGCCGGGCAAATCGGGGCTTGAATTTACCGAAAGGCTTTCAAAAGGTGGATGGGATGTTTGCGGGGTAGAGGCTAAAGAAAAATAGGTAATTTTGCTGACAAAATTACCTATGGCAATAGCTCAAATCAAATTAGTCCGCAATGCATCGCCATAACCGTCAGTTCTGCCAAATCTTCAGCATCCATTTTTTCCATAATCTTTGATCGATGGACGTCAATGGTACGGTTGCTGATGTTTAATTGTTTGGCAACTTCCTTGTTGGACAGCCCTTTAACAATTAGCGTATAAACTTCGCGTTCCCTTGGGGTTAATTGGCTTAAACGCTTTTTTAACTTGCGTTTTTCAGCAAATTGGACACGGGTTTCGAGATCTTTTTGGATCGCCTCCTGCATCCGTCTGAGTAAGACTTCGCTGTCGAAAGGTTTTTCCATGTAATCGACGGCGCCGGCACGGAATGCTTTGGATGAATCCGGCACATCGGCGTGACCGCTGATAAAAATGATTGGGATCGCAAAATCTTTTCTTGCCAGCTCTTCCTGCAGTTCCAATCCCGTCATATTCGGCATTCTCACGTCAAGAATTAAACATCCCGCTTGATCGGGATCGAAGTTTGCCAAAAAATCGTCGGCCGATTCAAAGCAGCGTACCGCTTGTCCGGTGGATTCGATCAATAAACTTAAGGAGTCCCTGACGGAAAAATCGTCATCAACCAAATAAACGAGGGTTTTAGGTGGGGTTCCGGCCATTTAATGCTTTCTCCGTCGGTAATGTGAAATAAAAAGTAGTGCCTTTGTCTTCTTTGCTGTTGAAGTGCAGCGTGCCATGATGGGCTTCGACTAACGAACGGCTAATCGACAACCCCATCCCCATGCCAGAGGCTTTCGTGGTAAAGAACGGCGTTAATATTTTTTCGCGTTGTATCGGCGATAAGCCAGGGCCGTTGTCTTTAACCCTGACGACAATGTAATTAAGGGAGTTTAAACTGGTTTCGATGGAGAGTTGCCGTTGAGTGAATTGTGGCAACTCTTTAAGGGCATCGATACTGTTCCTTATCAAATTCAGGATGACCTGTTCAATTTGCACCCTGTCTATGATTACGCAAGGAAGGTTTTTTGTTAATTCAAATCGCATGGCGATCAGGTGTTGTTTAAAATCCGCCTCAAAAATACTGATGGCGTCGTAGATTAAATCGTTAATGTCCACCGTTGATCGATGTATTTTCCTGGGCTTAACAAATTCTCTCATGCTATGGATGATCTGCCCTGCCTTGAGCGCTTGTTGGTTGGCTTTTTTCAGGATTTCGGCAATTTTTTCGAGATCGGGATTGTCGTTCTGAATGAAGCGCATGCACACCTGGGTGTAATTGACGACGGCGGATAAGGGTTGGTTAACTTCGTGTGCAATGCCTGAAGCCATTTCTCCCATCAGACCGAGACGAGTTACGTGCGCCAGTTTTTCAAGATGTTCTTTTTCCTGTAGTTCTTGCAGCTTGCGGGCGCTGACGTCGCGGACGATGCCACTGAAATATTGCTGGCCGTCTAAAGGAAATTCGGCGATCGTCATATCCAAAGGTACGAGCGAACCGTCCTTCCTTAAACCTTCGACTTCACGGATCTGGCCGATAACTTTCGGGACAAAAATACGTAGATATTTTTCAATATAATAATCTTTCTTTTTACGGATTGTCATAGGCATCAATAAGTTGACGCTATTTCCGATCAGTTCGTCGGCACTGTAGCCAAATATGTTTTCGACGGCAGCATTAATGGAGACAATTAAGCCAGATGTGTCGATAACAATGATGCCTTCAATCGAGGCATTCAAGATGGAGTTGAGCTTGGCTTCGCGTTCGAGCAATTGATGCCTCGAACGATTAAGTTCATCGACCGATTTTTTTAATGCTTGATTGCTTTCAGTTAAATGCGCTGTTTTTCTGCGTATGTTTTCTTCTAATTGCCGAATGGTTTCAGTAGATTTTTTTTCGTTTTCTTTAAATGGGGTGGTGTTGTTCAATACCAGGCAAATCTGTAAATTATCGTCGGATATTACGTTGGTTATGCCGAAGATGTCTAGCGCAAGGTAATTGCCGTCTTGGGTTGTTAAGACGAGACTGAGTTGTTGGGGCGAACGCGAATTTGTCAGGGCTTGTAAGTAGTCGTCGAACGTTTTTTTATCTTCATCGGATAAAAAAGAGCGCAGGGCTGTATTGCCAATGTCCTGGCTGGAACAGCCGATCAGTGCGGCAGCCGCAGTATTGATACGTTGGATAGTCCCTTGTTGGTTCAAAGATAAGCAGCCGATAGGCGATTTCTCGAAGATTTGGTCGTAGCTTTTTAGGGTACTGCGAAAGATCTGGTTCTGCGACTCGAGATCGTTCAGCCGGGTATTAATTTCGGTAAGCAAGGTTTGAATTTCCGTTGCGGACATTCGAGCGATATCGTTGTCTGTTAATGTCATGAAATGGATGTTCTAAGTTCCGCTAAACTAAAATCTGTTGCCTGGTTGGCGAAATGAAATAGATTCTAAATAAAGCCTTTGTAATATATGCCTAATCCTAGCACTCAATTGTTGATTGTAAAGTATTAAATCGCCTGAAATAGTAAGCTAGTTCAGTCAATAGGGCTAAGTATTGCTACTTAAGCATTTGAATACGCGTACTGAAAATCGAAAGCATTAAAGTATCGATTGAAAATTTGTTTGCCCAGATTAACGGGTGAGGCATAAATGTTACCAATTGTCCGAAATCATTTCGGGGTAAAAATCGCTATTCCAATACTATCGTGGGATATGTTTAGTGCTCGTTTTTGTCTGCATTATCTGTTGTTTTGCCTAATTAATCGGAAAGTTCCGTGTTTATCGCCTAAAATTGACCAAATCATTTATAATTTACCTGTTAAGCTGACCCGTGAACGTCTCAAGGAAATCGCCTACGGCTTGATGGATGAGGACCAGCGAAAAGCATTCGAACATCAGCCTGAGTTAAACCTTGCCATTCAGGAGCCGGGCATAGGCCGGTTCCGCGTCAATATTTTTAAACAGCGCAATTGTTTCTCCTTGGTTATCCGTAACATTAAAGTCGATATCCCTAATGCTGATAAGCTTGGATTACCCGAGATACTTAAAAAAGTAATCATGGAAAAACGCGGGTTGATCTTGTTTGTGGGCGGGACCGGTTCTGGTAAGTCCACTTCGCTGGCGGCGCTGATCGACCATCGCAATGCCAATAGCTCAGGCCATATTATTACGATTGAAGACCCGATTGAATACGTGCATCCACATAAGCGCTGTTTGGTAAACCAGCGCGAAGTCGGGGTCGATACCTTAAGTTACGAAGATGCGCTTAAAAATACGTTGCGGCAAGCGCCCGATGTGATTTTAATCGGAGAAATCCGTAGCCAAGAAACGATGGAACATGCCTTGGCTTTCGCCGAGACGGGGCATTTGTGTTTATCGACGTTGCATGCCAACAATTCCAACCAGGCCTTGGACCGAATCATCAATTTTTTCCCGGACGAGAAACGTAACCAATTGTTGCTGGATTTGTCGTTGAATTTAAAGGCGTTTGTTTCGCAACGGTTGGTGCCGACCATCGAAGGCAAACGCACGGCGGCTATCGAAATCTTGCTGGGAACCCAATTGGTCAAAGATTTAATTCAAAAAGGCGACATCCATGCAATTAAAGAAGCGATGGAAAAATCCGAGAATGTAGGGATGCAAACGTTTGATAGCCATTTGTTAAGATTATTCAAAGAAGGCGTTATTTCATTGGATGAAGCTTTGGCAAATTCCGATTCGCCCAATAACCTTAAGCTTAAGATTAACCTGAGTGAAGGTTTTGGTTCCGCGTCCCCGTCTCGGGGCGGCGATTCATCGAAAGGCGGGACGGGCGGTTTGTCTTTGCAAGCTATCGTAAAGGACGAAGATAAAGCGGATAGTTGAGGATGCTAGGCGAAAATCCAGTTCTACGCCAGCAATGGGTCGGATTTAAGGGGTTTGTATTAACCCTTTTCTTATAACGAAGGCGATTTACGTTATAATTGCCGACTTTGTTAATTCCCTGATTAGACGAACCGACGTGTCCAACGCAAAATTCGATTTATCCACGTTTCAAGGACTTATCCTCGCTTTACAAGACTATTGGTCAGACCAGGGCTGTATTTTATTGCAGCCGTTGGATCAGGAAGTCGGCGCAGGAACATTCCATCCTGCCACTTTCTTACGGGCGATAGGCCCTGAGCCGTGGAACACTGCTTATGTACAGCCTTCCCGCCGTCCAACCGACGGTCGGTACGGTGAAAACCCAAACCGTTTGCAGCATTATTACCAATACCAGGTCGCCCTTAAGCCATCGCCGGATAATATCCAGGAACTGTATCTTGGTTCCTTGCGGACATTGGGCTTCGATTTGCTGGAACACGATATCCGGTTTGTAGAAGACAATTGGGAGTCGCCGACTTTGGGCGCGTGGGGCTTGGGCTGGGAAGTCTGGCTGAACGGCATGGAAGTGACGCAATTTACCTACTTTCAACAAGTCGGCGGCCTGGAGTGCAGACCGGTTACAGGCGAAATAACCTACGGCCTTGAACGGCTCGCCATGTATTTGCAGGGCGTTAAAAGCGTATTCGATTTGGTTTGGACCAAAGGGCCGTTCGGTACGGTCACTTACGGTGATGTATTCCACCAAAATGAAGTGGAAATGTCCGCCTTCAATTTCGAGCACGCCAATGTGCCGTTTCTGTTCCAATGTTTCGACCAATACGAGCAGGAAAGCCAAAAGTTGATCGAGCTTAATTTGCCGCTCCCGGCCTATGAAATGGTGTTAAAAGCCTCACATACCTTCAATTTGCTCGACGCCCGCCATGCGATTTCGGTAACCGAGCGGCAACGTTATATTTTGCGGGTTAGAACTTTGTCACGGGCAGTGGCTGAAGCGTATTACGCCCGTCGCGAGTCGTTGGGTTTTCCGATGTGTACAGGACAGGGAGCGTAAGATGGCGGAACAGCATTTGTTGTTTGAACTAGGTTCGGAAGAATTGCCACCGAAAACATTGGTCAAATTGAGCCAGGCATTACTGGAGAATGTATTAAAAGGTTTAAACGAAGCGGAACTGTCTTTTACGGGCAGTAAAGCTTATGCTACACCTAGACGGTTGGCGGTATTCATCGAAAATCTCAGTGCTGAACAACCCGATAAGATCGTTGAAAAGCGCGGGCCGGCAATACAAGCGGCCTTTACTGCGGACGGCAAGCCAAGCAAAGCGGCAGAAGGTTTTGCTGCTAGTTGTGGCGCAAGTTTCGAGCAACTGGAGCGGTTGAAAACCGACAAAGGCGAATGGCTTATTTACAAGCAAGCCGTTAAGGGGCAAGCGACCGGACAATTAATGCCGGAGATTATCCGCCAAAGCATCTCAGCTTTGCCAATTGCTAAACGGATGCGTTGGGGTAGTTTTACCACTGAATTTGTCAGGCCGGTACATTGGTCGGTTTTATTGTTTGGAAATTCAGTCATCGAATGCGAAATCTTGGGGTTAACGACCGGTTCGTCTACCCGGGGACATCGTTTTCATGCCCCAGAAGCTATTACAATCGACAACCCTGAAAGTTATGCGGATGCCTTGTTCCAGCAAGGTAAAGTAATTGCCGACGTGGAAAAAAGAAAAGCCATCATCCGGGAAAAGGCTAACCAAGCCGCAGCGGCGGTCAATGGTATAGCGCATATCGAAGACGATTTACTCGAAGAAATTGCCGCACTGAACGAGTGGCCCGTACCTGTAACCGGTACGTTCGACCCTCGCTTCCTTGAATTACCCGCGGAAGTGCTGATTACCACCATGCAGACCAACCAGAAATATTTTCCGGTCAAAAACACCGAAGGTGATTTGCTGCCGTATTTTATTACCTTCAGCAATATCGAAAGCGTACGCCCAGAGTCTATTAAGCAAGGTAACGAACGGGTGATAACGCCTCGCTTGACCGATGCGGAGTTTTTTTGGAAACAAGACCGGAAACAAGCGTTGGTCGAGCACGTCGAAACCTTGGCGAATATTGTGTTTCAAGTCAAATTGGGTACGCTGGCGGAAAAAAACCAGCGCGTGGTCAATTTGTCCGAAGCGGTTGCAGGCCAGCTTAACGCCAATGTTGAATGGGTGAAACGTGCGGCATTATTAGCAAAAGCCGATTTGTTGACCAACATGGTGAACGAATTCGATAATCTTCAAGGCATCATGGGGCGTTATTACGCCCTTGCCGATGGCGAACCGGCGGAAGTAGCGGAAGCGATTGAACAACATTATTACCCCAAGCAGTCAGGCGGGTCGACGCCATCGGCATTAACCGGGCAAGCCGTCGCTTTGGCCGACAAGATCGATACTTTGTGCGGTATTTTCAGTGCGGGACTGATCCCGACCGGAGACAAAGACCCTTACGCCTTGCGTCGTGCCGCCATCGGTGTCTTGAGGATTTTGATCGAGAACGAATTGAACCTTGATGTGGTTGCCTTGGTTGAGCAAGCGTTGACGCAATTCAGCCATGATTTTGATAAAACGGAAACAAAAAAGCTGGTCGTGGATTTTATTTTCGACCGGCTAAAAGGTTATTGTCTTGACAAAGGTTTCGGGCCAGATGAATTCGATGCCGTGCTAACGGTTAATCCGACCCAGCCGCTGGATTTTTTTAAACGTTTACAAGCAATCAAGGCTTTCCGCCAATTACCGGAAGCCGAAAGTTTGGCTGCAGCTAACAAGCGGATCCGTAATATCCTGAAAAAATCGGACACCACACCGGTTGATGTTATAGAAGGTTTGGCTGAGGTCGAGGAACGCCATTTACACGAAGTGGCTTTGGCATCGGCTGCCGATATCCGGCCTTTCATTGAAAGCAGGAATTATCAAGCGGTGTTGTCGAGGCTGGCAACAGTCGAACCCGCCGTTAACGCGTTTTTTGATAAAGTCATGGTCATGACCGATGATTTGGAATTGCGCGCCAAACGTTTAGCTATGTTAAACATGTTGTCAGAACAGTTTTTACAGGTTGCCGATATATCGAAACTGCAAGCGTAATTGTCTGCTATGGTGCAGCGCCGTTATGTATTATTGGATAGGGATGGCGTAATCAATGACGATTCCATCGACTTTATCAAATCGCCTGAGGAATGGATTCCTATTGAAGGCAGTCTTGACGCGATCGCTTTACTCAACAAAGCGGGTTACGAGGTGGCTGTCATTACCAACCAATCTGGGTTGGCAAGAGGATTGTTTGATGAAGCCACATTGACAAAAATCCATGACAAAATGCAAAACCTGCTTGTAGAAAAAGGTGGAAGAATCAGCGCTATTTATTATTGTCCGCACGGCCCCGAAAGTATTTGCAACTGCCGTAAACCTAAACCCGGCTTGATTGAGCAATTTTCCCGAGAATATCAGGCCGACCTGAAATCTGTATATTTTATTGGCGATTCGCTGCGCGATATTCAAGCCGCCCAAGACGCCCAAGCCATCCCAATATTGGTAAAAACGGGCAAGGGTTTGAATACCCTTGCGAAAAACCCCAGTCTTAACATTCCTGTTTTTGAAAACCTGTATGACGCAGTCCAATTTATCCTCACGAAACAATAAACTGAAAATAATTGCCGGTTCAACGTTACTGTTGACAGGCATGGTAATCTCAGTTTTCGTTTATGCGCCCTTGGTTTTAGCCTGCGCATTGTTGCCTTTTACTGTGCGTTACCGCATCGGCAGATCATGGGTTGGGCTTGTGTTAACGATGGCGGAAAAGTTTTGTGGTATCCGCTATGAGGTGGATGGCTTGGAACATATTAATCCGAATCGTCCCGCGGTTGTGTTGAGTAACCATCAGTCGGCATGGGAAACCATCGCTTTTAGATATTTTCTGCCGCCCCAAACTTCATTATTCAAACAATCTTTGTTATGGATTCCACTGTGGGGATGGGCGATGGCGACATTAAAGCCAATTGCCATAAACCGGGACAACAAGCATGCGGCGTTGCGTAAATTAATCAATAACGGAACCGAAGCCTTAAAGCAGGGGTTATGGGTTGTTGTATTCCCGGAAGGTACCCGAATGCCGGTCGGGGAGATAAAGAGTTTCAGCGCGGGCGGCGCCATGTTAGCCCAAAAGTCCGGTTACCCGGTTATCCCGATCGCCCATAATGCGGGGATTTGTTGGGCGCGATACAGCTTTTTAAAGTATCCGGGGGTCATTAAGGTGAAAATAGGGCCTTATATCGAGAGTCAAGGGCGTAAAGCCGATGCTATCAATAAAGAAGCCGAACAATGGGTGATTAATTCGATGCAGGAAATTAACGGGTAAGCAAAATTGATCGATGTCAGTTTTTTCCTTACGGTTTTAGCTGAAACCGGCTTAACTGCGTATAATGCGCATTCTTTGTTGTAATTTGAATAGTAAGATGGTGCTAGTTTAATGAAAAAATCGTTGTTTATCCTTTTTCTTTCTTTGTTTCTCGTGGCGTGTTCGGATAAAGCTCACTACGAGGAGGTCGTATTAGAGGAAATGAAAAAGGAGCAAGATGTAAAGGATTATAAAATAGACCCCGCTTATATGGCTAAGTGCGTTATTGATACCACTTACGAAAGAATGCCGGGGTTTATTCCATTCGATCCCAATCGGTTGCAGGCGTACCGTAATTACGCCAAAATGTTGAGCCTGGCGGGATCGCAAGATGCCGAAAAGAAACTCAACGAATTGAGGAAGGATTTCGGCTCACCGCAAGAATTGGCAAAAGCGCATTCCGTGTACACGGAAAGCGTTATGGATTGTTACACGGCCATTTTGCATGAAGGCGATTCAGAAGATAAGCCTAAGTAACAGCCAATATTGAAAAGCTGAGATAAATGGCTATCTCAGCTTTTAGGAAAAAGCGAATTTAATTTGCTTGTTCCGTTGCTTCATTAGACAGATTTTCTGCTGGCGTTTGTTCGGTCTCGCTATTTGTCTCGGACGGTGGTTCTACGGTTTTGGTTTCGGCAGCTTTTTTTTCAGGCTTGCTGTATGGATCGAAAGTATCCATATTGTTTTTTGGCTTAGGCTTCTTGGCTTCTTCCGCTGCTGCGATTGCCTCTAAGCGTTTTTCTTCTGCAATCTGTCTGTCTGTTTCCAAAGAAGCCATAAAATCCTTGAACCATTGCTGTTCAATAACATTAGCGAGATCGGGATCCGACAATATTTCAGCATCATCTGGTAAATTCCCTTTTTCTTTGGCTAATTTTAAAGCTTCCAAACAGGCATCACTGTCGTTCCGTACGCCATGTACACAGGCAAGATTAAAAGCGGCAACACCGGCTTGAATCGAATTAGCCTTCTCGAATTGTCTTTTGGCCATTTCATACAGTTCGTCGCTGTAAGGGACTCCTCGCGCACGGGCTAAATCCATACAAGCCACGCCCGCATCAATGGCCGCCGCAAGATAGTTGGGATCTATCGTCATGCAGAAAGAAAATTTTGCTATGGCATTACGGTAGATATTGATCGATTCGGGGGATGTTTTGGACTTTGCCTGCCTGAGCAGAGTAACGCCCCACTGATAAAGCGTTTCGGCGCGAAGGGCATCTCCGGTAAGGACGTCAGCGAAATCTTGATAAACGTCCTTAAGTAATTGATCCGCTATACTGTCTTCGTTGTTACGCGCTTTGGCAGCTTTTTTTACGGCGGCATCGAGTTTTGATTTTTTACTGAACGATGCGAAAAACGACATGGTTTAATAGCTCCTGGTAATGTATATTTTTCATTATATTAATAGGGTAATGATAGCTTAATTTTTACGATAGAAACGCGAAATTAAGCAATAAATAATAAAAAATACCATTGCAAGCGTATTAAAAAATTGCTAACAGTTAGTATCTGGACGTTTTCCTGGGTATTCGTAAAAGTGTACGGAATTTTTAACAGTCCCTTTTTATGGGCTTAAGTTAACAGCATTCAGCTTAATTTCCCTTTCATTACACCAAGGTAAGTGTGGGTTCTTACATGCCTAATAGTCGTTGCGTTACTATAGGTTAGGGTCGGTAATGTTTGAAATTGTCGGCGCCTAGCTAGCCTACACATCAACGCCTTTCAACAGGCGGTGGTTAGACAACCGTTTTCGCCTGTAAATCAGCATGATAGGACGACCTTACCAACGGCGCGCTCGCGACTTGCTTGAATCCCATCGTTTTAGCTACTTCATCGTATTCAGCAAATTCAGCCGGGGTTATGTAGGCTTTGACCGGAAGATGGGCTTTGCTTGGCTGCAAGTATTGGCCTAACGTTAACATAGAGCAACCGTGGTCGAGTAGATCCTGCATCACCTGGAGAACTTCTGCTTTTTTTTCACCAACACCTAGCATAAGACCTGATTTTACGGGAATCGTCGGTTGGGCTTGGTGGTATTGCTGCAACAGGTTGAGCGAGCCTTGATAGTCTGAGCCTGGACGGACTTGTTTATAGAGCCTAGGTACGGTTTCCAGGTTGTGGTTGAACACATCGCAAGGTTCGTTTGCCAAAATGGTAACTGCTTTTTCAAGACGTCCACGGAAATCCGGTACCAGGATTTCAATTTTGGTGTCCGGTGTTTGAACCCGAATTGCTTTAATACATTCCGCAAAATGTCCTGCCCCGCCATCGCGCAAATCGTCCCGGTCAACGGAAGTGATAACCACATATTTAAGCGCCATTGCTTTAATCGCGTTCGCTAAATGGCTTGGTTCGTTTTTATCCAACGGTAGCGGTTTGCCGTGTGCGACATCGCAGAACGGGCAACGGCGGGTACACAAGTCGCCCATGATCATGAATGTCGCCGTACCGTGCTGGAAACATTCCGCTAAATTGGGGCAGGCGGCTTCTTCACAAACGGTATGTAGCTGATGTTCGCGTAACAGTTGTTTGACTCGCGAGATTTCGTTACTACCTGTTAGTTTTATTCTGATCCAATCGGGTTTGCGTAAAGGCGTTTCGGGTTGTTCGACTTTAATTGGGATTCGAGCCAGTTTTGTTGCATCGCGTTGGTGCGATTCGGGCGTTAATCGGGAAGGTGCTTGATTTTTCATTGATAGATTGCCGAAGTAATGGCTTGCATGATGGGGGCGACAAGTTCGGCATTGCTGATCGTGATACCGAAGTCTGCAATCTGCGTCACCTGTAAATTCCTGAAGCCACAGGTATTGATATTATCGAAAGGTCTTAAATCCATATTATTGTTAAGGCTAATACCGTGATAACTGGCATTGTTTCTTATCCTGATGCCGATGGAGCCAATTTTTTTATCGTTAACATAAACGCCGGGCGCTTCAGGTTTAGCGATAGCCTTGATATCGAGCAACGACAACGTTTTGACCATTGACTGCTCCAGCAGGGTGACAAGCTGGCGTATTCCAAGTTGCAACCTTTTAATATCGATTAAGGTATAAATAACTAATTGTCCTGGGCCGTGATATGTCACTTGACCGCCACGGTCGGTATGGATGACGGGAATACCAGCCGAGTCCAATATATGTTCCGGTTTTCCATTCAAACCCAGCGTATACACGGGTAAATGTTCCAGAAACCAAATTTCATCACTGGTTTGGCTGTTACGTTCCTGCGTGAAATGTTGCATTTCATGCCATACCGGTTCGTATGCTTTCAGTCCTAATTCTCTGATAATTATTGACATTTTACAAAAAAGCAGGCCATGCCCAATGCCATTTTTAATTACCGATATTGAAGATAAACTTTATAATGCCATTAATACTTGGGGATGACTGGATAAATCCCTGTAGATGGCATCCAGCTGGTCTTTACTGGTAGCTTGGATCGTAACTGTTACCGACAGAAAATTGGCATCTTTACTGGGCCGGGTAGTGACTGCCTGTTCATTAAGCTCGGGGACATGGCGCCGGACAATTTCAAGCACCAGAAAATCGAATTCACGGTCGTTTTTACCCATGACCTTGATGGGAAATCGGCACGGGAATTCCAATAGGGTTTCATCGCTCATCTTAACGATTGTTTATACTCTTGAAAAAGGTGATGTAAGGTTTTCCATAAAGGGCCCGGTTTCCCGGTGCCAATTATTTTATCGTCCAATTCCGATACTGGAATGATTTCTCGTGTCGAACTGGTTATCCAAATTTCACTTGCTGTTTTTATTTCGGTTCTTGAAATATTCTGCTAGCTGCACGGAAT
>JBGAWU010000209.1:0-5080 GCA_044227425.1 Methyloglobulus sp. | reverse complement strand
CATTTAAAGAATTCGATGGCCTTAACCTGCAAAACCGCGATTTACGTTTTGCCAACTTTTTCGGAGCCGTACTGCCGAAAGCCGATCTACGTCATGTCCAGTTACAGGGCGCGGTATTGCTGAAAGCGAAGCTGCAGGGAATTATCGGTTGGGATAAAACCCAACTACGAGGCGCCACTCTAGGCGGAACCCAGCTTCAAGGCGCCGGGCTCATCGAAGCGGATTTACGGAATGCCGACCTGCGTGGTGCAAATCTACAAGGCGCAGATTTAGGCTGGGCAAACCTGCAAAGCGCGGACCTTCGCGGCGCCGATTTACAGGGCGCCAACTTGCAAGGAGCGAAACTTCAAGCCGCCGACCTGCGGGGCGCTAAACTACAAGGAACGGTCTTCCGTGAAGCAATAATGCAAGGGGCTAGCCTGGATTATGCAAATCTACAGGGCGCTGATTTGTCTAAAGCCGACCTGCAAGGAAGCGTTTTTTACAATAGCCCGCTTCAAGGTGTAAATTGGCTGCAAGCTAACCTCAACGGCGTCTTTATAGCGGATGAAAATTCTGTTTCAGTCTCGAATGGACAACAAAGCAGACTGGAAGCAAGCCTGAAATCACTATTGGACAAGGAAAAATTCAACGCTTTCCAAAGGCGGATGAAAACAGGTAGTGCCGAAGTTACGCAAGACAAATTCGCCAGCCAGACGACGGGTTGTTACAGCGCTAACCCGTCTTTACTAAAATGCGAATATTATCGTCCGGACCAATTGGATAATTACCGCACTGACGTCTTGTTTCCAAAACTGATCCAACTTGCATGTTCGGATGTGTCAGTTGCTACAGGGATTGTAAGACGGAGTTCGGAAATGCCCAAGCGCAATCATCCCAATGTTGGCTTAGCGGTTGTTTTACTTAAAGCACTTCAGCAACAAAAACCTTGCACAGGGTTGGCTGAGTTATCGGAGCAAACTCAACGCAAATTACAGAAAATTGCAGGAGAGGAAAAAATAGACCGTTAAGAATAATAGCCACAACCTGAAAATTCGGCGAAACTATCGGGCAAACATAAGGACTAACTATTGTCGATCGTAAGCTAAATAAGTTTTATTATTTGAATTTTCCCTTTACTCTCAGGTTTTATGATGATTAGGTTGTTATTATTACTTTTAAGTTTTTCAGCATTGGCTGCAGGTCCCCGCGTCTATGGGCCTCCCGGCGGGTTTCAGGACAATTTTTGGCAGAATGTCCAGCTGCAGAATTTACAAACCCAGCAACAGCTTCAATATCAGGATCAATATCGGAGACAACTGCTTCTGCAGGATCAGCAACATCAAATACAACAGTTGATCGACCAGCAAAACCAACTTGAATACATGCAAAGAAATTTAAATATGCACGAATACTCCGACCGTCTCAAGATGTACAGCAAACAACCGAACGCCATCAAAGAGAAGAAGAAATAACCTAATCCCTCTTCTATGGCGCCGGGGCGTACCTATAACTCAGTTCTAACAGCAACCCATGTCATTGATAGGTTTGCAGTTCGTTAAAGTTGAGATAGCGGTAAGTATCGTCTGCCGTTTCGGCGATAATGTTTGCATACTGCATGTATTCGTCAACGGTAGGAATCTTGCCGAGTAACGAACACACCGCCGCCAATTCTGCCGATGTCAGGAACACATTTGCGCCATTGCCCAGGCGGTTCGGGAAGTTGCGGGTGGATGTAGATACCACGGTCGCGCCCTCTTTAACCCGCGCCTGGTTGCCCATGCACAGCGAGCAGCCCGGCATTTCCATCCTTGCGCCGGCCTTGCCGAATGCGCCGTAATAACCTTCTTCCATCAACTGGTTTTGGTCCATTTTAGTTGGCGGTGCCACCCATAGCGTGGTGGGTAAGTCGCCTTTGTGCTTATCGAGTAATTTTCCTGCCGCACGGAAATGACCAATATTGGTCATACAAGAACCTAAAAATACTTCGTCGATCTTGGTACCGGCAACTTCGGACAGTGGCTTGATGTCGTCGGGATCGTTTGGACATGCCAACAAAGGCTCTTTGATTTCGTCCATGTCGATTTCGATGATTTCATAGTATTCGGCATCGGCATCTGGTTCCATCAACACCGGATTCACCAGCCATTCTTCCATTTTTTTGATGCGCCGCTCAATGGTACGTGCGTCGCCATACCCTTGGGCAATCATCCATTTCAATAAGCTTACGTTAGAGGTGATGTATTCGATGATTGGCTCTTTGTTAAGGCGGATTGTGCAACCGCCCGCCGATCGTTCCGCCGAAGCATCGGACAATTCGAACGCCTGTTCCACTTTAAGATCCGGCAAACCTTCGATTTCCAAAATACGTCCGGAATACACGTTCTTTTTGCCTTTTTTGTCCAAGGTCAACAACCCGCGTTTCAATGCCGCATAAGGGATGGCATTGACCATATCGCGCAAAGTAATCCCAGGTTGCATCTTGCCTTTAAAGCGAACCAGCACGGATTCCGGCATATCCAGCGGCATCACACCCGTCGCTGCCGCAAACGCCACCAAACCCGAACCTGCCGGAAATGAAATGCCGAGCGGGAAGCGGGTATGGGAATCGCCGCCCGTTCCAACGGTATCCGGCAGTAGCATCCGATTCAGCCAGGAATGGATAATGCCGTCGCCGGGACGCAACGACACCCCACCCCGGTTCATGATGAAATCTGGCAAGGTGTGGTGCATGGTCACATCCACAGGCTTGGGATAAGCCGCAGTGTGGCAAAACGATTGCAGCACCAAATCGGCGGAAAAACCCAAACAAGCCAAATCCTTGAGTTCGTCGCGGGTCATAGGGCCGGTGGTATCCTGCGAGCCAACCGTTGTCATGTACGGTTCGCAGTAAGTATGCGGCCTGATACCTTCAACACCGCAGGCATTACCAACCATTTTTTGCGCCAGCGTATATCCTTTGGTACTTTCGGCAACATCACCCGCACGCTTGAATACGGTTGATGCAGACAAGCCCAACGCTTTGCGGGCACGTTCAGTTAAACCGCGGCCGATAATTAATGGAATGCGACCACCGGCCCTCACTTCATCCAGTAAGACATCGGTTTTCAATTCGAATTTGCAAACAAACTCGTCGGTAGCATGGCGTTTAACCACGCCTTCGTATGGATAAATGTCGATCACATCGCCCATGTTCATTTGAGTGACATCGCATTCGAACGGCAATGCGCCGGAATCTTCCATCGTATTAAAAAAAATCGGTGCAATCTTTCCCCCGATACACACGCCCCCTTCCCTTTTATTCGGAATATACGGAATGTCATTACCCATGTACCAGAGCACAGAATTGGTAGCCGATTTGCGCGAAGAACCGGTACCGACCACATCGCCCACATAAGCGATGGGAAAGCCTTTTTGCTTAAGTTCGGAAATTTGCTGCTCGGCATTGGTAATGCCATCGCGCGGCATTTTCAGCATCGCTTTTGCGTGGAGCGGAATATCAGGCCGCGACCAAGCATCCGGCGCAGGCGATAAATCATCGGTATTAGTTTCGCCGGTAACTTTAAACACTGTCACGGTTAATTTTTGCGGCACTTCGGGCTTCTCGGTAAACCACTCCGCATCTGCCCAGGAAGTTAATACCTGTTTTGCAAATTCGTTGCCTTTGTCGGCTTTTTCCTGGACATCATGGAAAGCGTCGAAAATCAGCAAGGTATGTGACAACGCTTTTGCGGCAATGGGTGCGAGTTCCGGCTTACCCAACAATTCGATCAACGGTGCGACGTTGTAACCGCCGAGCATAGTACCCAATAATTCGGTTGCCCGTGCTGGGGATAAAATCGGTGGCGTAGCTTCGCCTTTTGCCACCGCCGCCAAAAATCCGGCTTTGACATAAGCCGCCTCATCGACGCCCGCGGGGATACGGTTTGCCAATAAATCCAGTAGGAAGTTTTCTTCACCGGCAGGCGGTTGTTTGATTAACTCAATCAATGCTGCTGTTTGTTCGGCATCCAAAGGTTTCGGGACGATGCCTTCAGCGGCGCGTTCGGCGACATGTTTACGGTATTGGTCTAGCATGTTAGTTTCCGACAAATAGTAAAAATTAATATTAACTCAGATCATTTAAGGAATTTGAAAATATAGTAAAACTTATTAAGTTATTAAATTACTCCATCATGACGTAATTTGTTAATTAAAGGTTGCAAGTATTCTTTGTAATTTTGCCATTTTCCAATAGAACTTTTGTATAAAGGTTTTCTGACTTGATATTTACTGGCAGTTGAAACACTACGTTGATTTTCATAAAAACGTAAACATTGCTCTTCCCAAGCAAGATCACAATAATCCAATAAACTACGGATATGATTTTCTGGATTCTCGATCAACTGTTCATATTGGATACGAAATATTTTTTTTGGATAAATAGCGACCCAATGATTCATCAATTTATGATAATCAGAATAAAAAGCGGCGAGATTTTCAAGATCGAAAGCATATTCTTGCCCTTGGGTGAAATTTTGAAAATAACATGACAAACAACTGTCTAGTGGATCTCTTAGTACATTGATGACTTTAGCATTTGGGAAAATAAGAAAAATAAAACCGATATAATTAAAATTCATTAAGTTTTTATCAATAACTCTTTTCTTATTGTTAGACATTAACTGAATATTTTTAATATACGATAAGCCAAAGCCTAACAAATCATGCATATTCGTTTCATTCAAGAAAAAAGGATAGGGTAATTTATTTTTAGATTTTTCTCGAATAGTCTTAACTATATTGTTGATGTCTTGAAGTTCCCCTGCGCCATAAACCGAGGAATGACTGGATATTATTTGTTCTATTAATGTAGAACCGGAGCGCGGCATTCCTACAATGAAAATAGGCGTTCGATTATATAACCCATATTCTTTAGTAGTTTCCACAAATTCTTTAGTGAAATATTGAATTTGAGAATTAATTTCTTGCTTATTTTCTGGGTAATCGATTTTGTCATCAGTGATATTTCCTGGATTAACTTTTAAGTAATGAATATATGCATCTTCTTCAAAAGTAATATTGATCTCTGGTTTTGTTACAGTGTCAAGTCCAGAATTTG
>JBGAWU010000208.1:0-5100 GCA_044227425.1 Methyloglobulus sp. | reverse complement strand
AAAGGGTTGAGCGCGAAGGTTTAGGTCAGTATTTCGGTAAAATACTCATCCCCACTGAGGAAGTGGTCGAAATGCGGATGGGGCAGCAAAGGAAAAGTGAAAGAAAATTTTTCCCAGGTTATGTGTTGGTTCAAATGGAGTTGACTGACGAAACATGGCATCTGGTTAAGGATATTCCAAAGGTGTTGGGTTTTATTGGAGGTACGTCGGATAGGCCGGCGCCCATTTCCGATAAAGAAGCCATGGCGATTCTTAGCAGGGTCGAAGAAGGTGTTAATAAGCCGAGACCGAAGATTCTATTTGAAGTCGGTGAGGTTATCAGGGTTGTCGATGGGCCGTTTAAGGATTTTAATGGTGTTGTCGAAGAAGTGAATTACGAAAAAAACAAATTAAAAATTTCCGTTTTGATTTTTGGTCGTTCGACATCTGTTGAGCTGGCTTTCGGGCAAGTTGAAAAAATCTAAACAATCATTATTTTTATCGTTAAAGTTGATTAATGATCCTTCCCTGAATTAAGGGTGGGATTTTTGTGTCTTAAGGGGAGCTGAAAAGCGTTTGTACCCATATCGGAGAAAAAAATGGCAAAAAAAATAGCTGCATATATCAAATTGCAGGTTAAGGCAGGCGAGGCTAACCCTAGTCCGCCGATCGGTCCTGCATTAGGTCAAAGAGGTGTAAACATCATGGAGTTTTGCAAGGCGTTCAATGCAAAAACTCAAGATGTGGAAAAAGGCTTGCCTCTTCCAGTTGTTATTACGGTATACAGCGATAAAAGCTTTACCTTTATCACCAAAACACCTCCTGCAACTGTGTTGCTCAAGAAAGCGGTGGGTTTGAAAAGCGGTAGCAGCAACCCCAATACCAAAAAAGTAGGAACGGTGACGTTGGCGCAATTAGAAGAAATTGCTAAAACCAAAATGGAAGACTTGAATGCTGCAAACCTTGAGGCGGCAGTTAAAACCATTGCGGGCAGTGCGCGCAGTATGGGTCTAAACGTGGAGGGTTTATAAGATGGCAAAATTAACTAAAAAAGCCAAGATTATCAAATCGAAGGTGGTAAAAACCAAGCAATATTCGGTTGTAGATGCGGTTCAATTGCTTAAAGATTTAAGTACAAAGAAATTTGTTGAAGCTATTGATGTCAGTGTGAACCTCGGTGTCGATCCGCGCAAGTCGGATCAAAACGTACGAGGTGCTACGGTGCTGCCTAATGGCACGGGTAAGACTGTAAGAGTGGCTGTTTTTACCCAAGGGCCGAATGCCGAAGCGGCTAAAGCCGCTGGTGCCGATATTGTCGGCATGGATGATTTGGGTGATTTGGTTAAAAAAGGAGAAATGAACTTTGATGTGGTCATTGCTTCACCGGATGCGATGCGGGTTGTTGGTCAATTAGGCCAAATATTAGGCCCCAGAGGCTTGATGCCAAACCCTAAAGTGGGGACGGTAACCGCAGATGTGGCTACTGCCGTTAAAAACGCAAAGTCCGGTCAAGTCCGTTATCGTACTGATAAGGCAGGTATTATCCATTGCACATTAGGCAAAGTAAGCTTTGAAGCGGATGCTATTCAGGGGAATCTTGAAGCATTGTTGACCGACCTGAAAAAAGCAAAACCGACAGCCGCGAAAGGGACATATATCAAAAAAATTACACTTTCTTCAACGATGGGTCCAGGGCTTTGGCTCGACCCGAGCAGTTTCGCAAGTTAAAGAAAAAAGAACTTTGGGTTGCCGGTTAATGTCGGCAGCCGTCAAAGACCGCAGGTGCCGAAAGGCTTAATGTCTCCTGCGTAGACGGGAGCCTGAACCACAAAAGGCAAAGGAACCGTGCATGTATCCATCAGGATATGTATATCCCATCTGATTTCAGATACTAATGGAGGTTAACTGTGGCATTAAATTTAGAGGGTAAAAAAGCGGTTGTGGAGGAAGTCTCCAAGTATGCTGCTAAAGCCCATTCTGCCGTAGCAGCTGAATACCGTGGATTGACAGTTTCGGAATTTACAGAACTCCGTAAAACTGCCCGGCAGACCGGTGTTTATTTGCGTGTGGTAAAAAATACACTGGCTAAAAGAGCTGTTGCCGGGACTGAATTCGAATGTATGCAAGAAAGCTTGGTAGGTCCCTTGCTGATCGCATTTTCGATGGAAGATCCAGGGGCAGCGGCGCGTTTAATTAGCGATTTTGCTAAAACGCACGACAAGCTAATCACTAAAGCGGTTGCGATTGGCGGCAAATCATTTGGTCCTTCCGAATTGTCGCGCTTAGCCCGATTGCCGACGCGCGACCAAGGCATCAGTATGCTGATGTCAGTCATGAAGGCACCTGTCGAGAAGCTCGCCCGTACGCTTGCTGCGATCAGAGATGAAAAGCAAGCGGCTTAAGCATCATTAAACCAGTTATAAATTAAAGAATTTAGAGGAAAAACAATGGCAATTGGAAAAGAAGAAATCCTAGAAGCGGTAGCAAACATGACCGTAATGGAAATTGTAGATTTAATTTCTGCAATGGAAGAAAAATTTGGCGTTTCTGCGGCAGCGGCTGTCGCTGTCGCTGCGCCTGCGGCTGCTGCGGCTGAAGTTGAAGAGCAAACTGAATTCAACGTTATCATGACAGGTTTCGGCGACAACAAAGTTGCGGTTATTAAGGCAGTTAGAACCATAACCGGTTTAGGCTTGAAAGAAGCGAAAGATGCAGTTGAAGGCGTACCGACAACAATCAAGGAAGGTGTGTCTAAAGCGGAAGCCGAAGACGTCAAGAAGCAGCTTGTTGAGGCCGGTGCGACTGTCGACATCAAATAAAGGCTTCATGCGAGTAAAGGCTTTGGCCTGAAAAAATACATACGGTCGATGACGATGTAGTCATCGGCCTTTTTCTGTTTGCGAAATGCAAGCAGCGAAAAATCATTCATAGCGAAAAAGGTTTGGAAGCAATATGTCCTACTCTTTTACAGAAAAAAAGCGTATCCGTAACAACTTCGGAAAAAGCACAGAAGTGCTCGAAGTCCCTTATCTCCTGGCAACTCAGATTAATTCGTATGCAGAATTTTTGCAGGCGGGAGTTGCGCCGCCAAAGCGTACCGATACCGGTTTGCATGCGGCGTTTTCAAGTGTATTTCCTATTGAAAGCCATTCAGGTTATGCTGTTTTGGAGTATATCAGTTATCGATTAGGCGAACCTACTTTTGATGTAAGAGAGTGTCAGCAAAGGGGGGCGACTTACGCTGCTCCGTTGCGCGTATTGGTGCGGTTGGTCATTTACGACAAAGATTCGCCCATCAACGCAAAAGTTGTAAAAGATATACGTGAACAAGAAGTATTTATGGGTGAATTGCCCCTGATGACTGATAACGGTACTTTTGTCATTAACGGTACCGAGCGTGTCGTTGTGTCGCAATTGCACCGCTCGCCCGGCGTGTTCTTTGACCATGACAAAGGTAAAACCCATTCCTCGGGTAAATTATTATTCAATGCCCGCGTCATCCCTTATCGCGGGTCATGGCTCGATTTCGAGTTCGACCACAAAGATTGTGTTTATGTCCGTATAGACCGCCGCAGAAAAATACCTGCGACGATCCTGTTAAGGGCGTTAGGTTATGACAATGAAGAAATGATAAAAATTTTCTTCGACACTAACCGTTTTACATTGACTTCGGAAAAGTGCCTTTTCCACATTATTCCTGAAAGAATGCGTGGGGAAATTGCGGCATTCGATATTAAATTTAACGGGAATGTATTTGTAGAAGAAGGCCGCAGGATTACCGCCAAGCATATCCGTGAAATGGTGAAAGCAGGCGTGACCGAAGTCGAAGTGCCAAGGGAATATTTGGTCGGCAAAATTGTAGGCCACAACCTTATTGATCCTGCGACCGGTGAATTGGCTGGTAAAGTCAATGACGAATTAACTTCATCAATGCTGGATAAATGTATCGATAACGGTATTACCGAAATCAATACGCTATTTGTCAATGATTTGGATAACGGGCCTTATATATCGAATGCGATGCGGTTGGATGTTACAACCAACCAACTTGAGGCTTTAGTCGAAATTTATCGCATGATGCGTCCCGGTGAGCCACCAACCAAAGAATCAGCAGAAAATTTATTCCAGAATTTGTTCTTCACCGATGAAAGGTACGACCTGTCAACCGTAGGCCGGATGAAATTCAACCGTCGTTTAGGGCGGCAAGAAATCACTGGGACAGGTACGTTGACGCATGATGATATCATCGATGTGCTTAAAGAATTGATCAAAATCCGTAACGGTAACGGCAATGTTGATGACATAGACCATTTGGGCAACCGTCGCGTACGTTCAGTTGGCGAGATGATTGAAAACCAGTTTCGGGTTGGTTTGGTGCGTGTCGAACGTGCAGTCAAGGAACGGTTGACGCTTGCTGACTCCGAGGGTTTGGTGCCGCAGGAAATCATTAACGCCAAACCGGTGTCGGCGGCTGTTAAAGAGTTTTTTGGTTCCAGCCAATTATCCCAGTTTATGGATCAAAACAACCCGTTGTCACAGGTCACGCATAAACGCCGCGTGTCTGCACTGGGACCGGGTGGTTTGGCTCGGGAGCGGGCGGGTTTTGAGGTTCGGGACGTCCATGCTACCCACTACGGGCGTGTTTGTCCTATTGAAACACCCGAAGGCCCGAATATCGGGTTGATCAACTCGTTGTCCGTCTATGCCAGAACAAACAACTATGGCTTTTTGGAGACACCTTATAGAAAGGTGGTTGATGGGAAGGTCACCGATCAGGTCGATTATTTGTCGGCCATTGAAGAAGGTGAATATGTTATCGCGCAAGCCAGTGTGCCGGTTGATAAAGATGGGAAATTGAAGGAAGGGCTTGTGTCCTGCCGTCATAAAGACGAGTTTACATTAGCAATGTCGGATACTGTCCAATATATGGACGTGTCTTCTAAACAAATTGTATCGGTAGCGGCTTCTATCATTCCTTTCCTCGAGCACGACGACGCGAACCGGGCGCTCATGGGGTCAAACATGCAACGTCAGGCTGTGCCGACATTGCGCGCAGAAAAGCCGTTGGTTGGTACGGGTATGGAGCGGACCGTGGCGAAGGACTCCGGCGTGACAGTGGTT
>JBGAWU010000207.1:0-5107 GCA_044227425.1 Methyloglobulus sp. | reverse complement strand
TAAAATTACTGTTGACCCTGATTTTGGCGCACTGTTTACTGTCAGCCTGTAGTGCCTTGGATCGGCACGCAACGGCTACTGAATTGGCTGTGCAACATCAGTCATTAGCCAAACATTTTGAGGACGAAGCGAGCGAAATGCAGCTTAAGGTGGATGAACACAAAAAGTTTCTCAGCCGCTTTGAGTCCAAACGCTATGTGTATGGCAGGCATGCGAACGACCTTAAAGCACACAGTCAACAAATAATCCGGATTTATGAACAAGCTGTCGCCGCCAATCGTGAAATGGTAAGGCTGATTGAGGAAAATGGGCATTAAAACGACACTTCGTGATAAATGTTTACCTCGTCCTTTTGGACAACCCAACCATCCAGATAAACTGACTGCAACCGTCGTATTCACCATTTCGGTAGGGTTCTGAATCCAGTATTTGGGGTCTAGGGCGCAACGAAACTGAAAATCGCCTTATTCCGATGCCCCCAGCAATGTGACGATGATCGGACATGATACTGAACCGGTATTAATCGAGCAGCCTTCGACCAGTTTGGACAAGGCTGTTTCCATCGTGCATAAGCCTTCAATGCGTTCACGGATTAGAACCAGCTTTCTAAGCGCAATTTCTTTTGCTTCCCGGCAATGTTGCCCGTCCTCAAGACTCAGCAACTCCGAAAGCTCATCGAGCGAAAAGCCAAGTTTCTGTCCTTGCTTTATGAACCTTACCCGCTGAACATCCCGTTCGGTGTAATGCCGAACCCCCTTGAACGGCTTTACCGGTTCCACGAGCAGACCGCGCCGTTGGTAAAAACGGATCGTTTCGACATTCACCCCGGCTTTTTTCGCCAGTGCGCCAATAGTGAAGCATTTCTGTATCATGGGCTTGCATCCGTACATAGGTACGGTGCTTATAATACATCAATAGCTAAAAATGAGGTATTTGCCATGAACCCAAAACAAACCCTGATTGCCAGCGTTCTTGCCGGGATAGGCGCAAGCCTTTGTTGTGTCGCGCCTTTGGTGTTGCTAAGTCTTGGCCTTGGCGGGGCTTGGGTGACAACTCTGACCGCCTTCGAGCCGGTGCGCCCGGTGTTCTTTGGTTTGGCCTTGATTTTTATTGGCCTGACGTTTCGCAAACTCTACCTAACAACCCAGCTATGCGAACCCGGCAAACTTTGCGAAGATGATGAAGTCATCCGCAGGCAGCGCTTCATTTTCTGGGGGGTGACCATCCCTTTATTGGGCCTTCTGGCATTCCCTTGGTTCGCTCCGCTGTTCTATTAAGGAAAAAACCTATGAAAACTAAAACTATTCTTTTCTTTCTGGCGTTTGCCGTTACATCTAACTTGGCTTTGGCAGCGTCCCGCATGGTCACGCTCGATGTACAAAATATGACCTGCGCTGTCTGTCCAATCACCGTCAAAAAAGCCCTCGAACACGTTTCCGGCGTACAACAGGTTAAAGTTGATTACGCGGGTAAGAGCGCGACGGTACAATTCGACGATATGACCGCCACGGTGGACAAACTGACTGAGGCGACAAAAGCTGCCGGATATCCGTCCGCTATCAAGAAGGGTAATTAATGACTGCCGTAATTCTCGATTCAACGCTAACCTGCCCGCACTGCGGACACGCCGAAATGGAAACCATGCCGACCGACGCTTGCCAGTTTTTCTATGAATGCAAATCCTGCGGAATCATGCTCAAACCAAAGCAAGGCGACTGCTGCGTATTTTGCTCTTACGGATCGGTAAAATGCCCACCCATACAACAGCATCAATCTTGTTGCGTCGGATAGAATAACATCTTAGACAGAGCTTGTTATTGGGCTTCAAACCTTCTTGAAGCCTCTTTATTATAAACCCAGTGCCTTAATTTATAAGACACCGGGCCTGTAGGTATATTTTCAACTTTATTACTGAACCATTCCCCGATGCATTTTGGCCATTTCTCGGTTTTCCTCTGCGGCCTGAGTGTAGATTCGAATCAGATTTTCGCAATGCCCTCCGAACCCCGTTGCCACTTGCCTGCCGAACAGCCACGGCTCGCGCTGGTATTCACTCAGAATTTTCTTGTGCTCCTCAACCTTGTTCTGCATTTCTTGCGCCACTTCTTCATAGTGTTGCGCCAGCGCTTCATGGTCGGCTTTGGATTTTGCATTATGTATTGCTTCACTCATGTCCATCGAATGCGGATTATATTTCGCACATGCGGTCAGCAAACCAAACGCCAAAAATAAGGTAATCAATAATTTCGTTAATTTCGTTTTCATCGGTATTCTCCTGGTTAATTCAAGGGTATTGTTAATAGTGGTTACAATGTTTAATGTATCGTCAGCTTTCCCTCCTACGCGGTTATAGCGATGGTTGATTTATTTGATAGTGCTTGCACAAGGCATAAAGTGCCGGGATGACTATCAAGGTCAACAGTGTTGACGACACCATGCCGCCCACCATCGGGGCAGCGATACGGCGCATGACTTCCGAGCCGGTGCCATTGCTCCAGAGGATGGGCAACAACCCCGCCATGATTGCGGTGACGGTCATGATTTTCGGCCGCAAGCGCTCTGCCGCGCCGGTCATCAACGCACTGTAAAGGTCGGTCTCGGTCAAGCTTCGTCCTTCTTCCAGGCATTGCCGTTGCTTTTCCCGGTAAGCTTGGTCTAGATAAATCAGCATCACCACGCCGGTTTCCGCGGCAACGCCCGCCAGGGCAATGAAACCGACCCCAACCGCCACGCTGACGTTATAATCCAGGAACCACAGCAGCCAGATACCGCCTATCAGGGCAAACGGCACCGACAGCATGACAATCAGGGTTTCGGTCAAACGTCCGAAGTTGAGATAAAGCAGGATGAAGATGATACATAGCGTGAGCGGCACAACCAGTTTCAACCGCTGCTTTGCCCGCTCGATGAACTCGAACTGGCCGCTCCAGGTGATGTAGTAGCCCGCAGGAAACTTGACGGCCTGTTGCACTGCTTGCTTGGCATCCCGCACATAACGGTCGATGTCACGCCCACGCATGTCAACGAAGATATAGGCCGACAGTAGCGCGTTCTCGGTGCGGATCGACGGAGTGCCCTTGTCCAGGCTTAGGTGCGCCAATTGCCCCAACGGAACCATCGCCCCACCGGATGTCGGCACAAGGATATGGGTTGCGATGGCTTGCGGGCTGTCGCGCAGTTCACGCGGGTAACGGACGATGACAGCGAACCGTTCGCGTCCTTCCAACATGGTGGTGACGGTTTCGCCGCCAATGGCGGTGGCGATCAGATCTTGCACATCACCCACTAACAAGCCATAGCGTGCCAGCGCTTCGTAATCGGGAGTGATATTCAGGTAAAAGCCGCCGGTAATCCGTTCGGCATAAGCACTGGTGGTGCCGGGGACGGTTTTGACAATCTGTTCGATCTGTTGCGCCAGTCGCTCCATTTCCGCCAAGTCCTTGCCAAACAGCTTGATGCCAATCGGTGTACGGATACCGGTCGCCAACATATCAGTGCGGTTTTTGATTGGCATTGTCCAGGAATTGCTGACACCTGGGATTTGCAAGGCTTGGTCCATCTCGGCAATCAGTTTATCGACGGTCATGCCCGGTCGCCAAGCGGATTCGGGCTTGAGGTTTACCAGTGTTTCGGACATTTCCAGCGGTGCCGGGTCGGTAGCGGTCAATGCGCGTCCGGCTTTACCGAACACCGACTCGACTTCCGGAAAGCTTTTAATGATGCGATCCTGGGTTTGCAGCAATTCGGCGGCTTTGGTCGGGGGTAACCCCGGCAGGGTCAGCGGCATGAACAATAAAGTGCCTTCGTTGAGCGTCGGCATAAACTCGCCGCCTAAACGCGAGGCTGGATACCAGGAAACGGCCAGCATCAACAGTGCGAAAGCGAGCGTCAGCTTTTTGTAGCGCATAACGGCGGCGATAATGGGGCGGTATATCCAGATCAAGATCCGGTTGATAGGGTTGCGGTGTTCCGGCAGGATTTTTCCGCGCACAAACAGCCACATCAACACCGGAACCAGTGTCACTGACAATAACGCCGCTCCTGCCATTGCGAACGTCTTGGTATAAGCCAGAGGATGGAATAGCCGACCTTCTTGCGCTTCCAGCGCAAACACTGGCAAAAATGAAACCGTGATTACAGCCAAGCTAAAAAATAGCGGCGGCCCGACTTCCTTGCAAGCATTGAGCAAACTGTCGAAACGCGGTAGGCGGCCAGCATCGCGTTCCAAGTGTTTGTGGGCGTTCTCGATCATGACGATAGCCGCATCAACCATCGCACCGATGGCAATGGCGATACCGCCGAGGCTCATGATGTTGGAATTCATGCCCAGCGTCTGCATAATGATGAAGGCAAAAAGGACACCCACTGGGAGCATCAAAATCGCAACCAAGGCGCTTCGTATGTGCAGCAGGAATACTATGCAAACAAAAGCGACCACCGCGCTTTCTTCCAGCAAGGTATGGCGCAAATTCTCAATAGCGCGATGGATCAATTCGGATCGGTCATAAACCGTTTGTATGCGGACACCGCTTGGTAAGCCAGCGCTAATTTCCCGCAAACGGTCTTTTACATGGTTGATCACTTCCAGTGCGTTCTGGCCGTAGCGAGCCAGGGCTATACCGGAAACCGCTTCGCCTTCGCCATTCCATTCGGTGATGCCACGGCGCTCATCGGGAACCAGCTCCACCCGTGCCACATCACGCACCAATACCGGGATACCGTTTTCGGCTTTTAACACCAGCCGTTCCAAGTCAGCCTGACCACGCAGGTAACCGCGTCCGCGCACCATGTATTCGGTTTCGGCAAGTTCAATAACGCGGCCACCGACATCGCGGTTGCCGTTGCGGATAGTATCGCTCAAGGTACGTAGCGGGATACCGTAAGCTTGCAGCTTGTGCGGATCGACGGTGACCTGATACTGTTGCACGAAGCCGCCGATACTCGCTACCTCAGCCACACCTTGAGCTTTGGTCAGTTGATAACGCACGAACCAGTCTTGCAGGGTGCGCAGTTCCAGCACGCGCTTGCCCAGATCCGTGGCCGTGCGCTGCAGGACGCTCGTTTTTTGCGCCAGGTCGCTCTCCTGACGGGCCAGGGTATCATTGAG
>JBGAWU010000206.1:0-5115 GCA_044227425.1 Methyloglobulus sp. | reverse complement strand
GAGTTTATCCATTTCATCAAGCATAAAAACAGGATTATTAGCGCCCGCTTTTCGTATGGATTGAATAATGTTACCCGGTAACGCACCAATATATGTGCGGCGATGGCCACGAATCTCGGCTTCATCATGCAGCCCACCTAAACTTACGCGCACGAATTCGCGCCCGGTTGCCCTGGCGATACTCCGTCCCAAAGACGTTTTCCCAACACCCGGCGGCCCGACAAAACATAAAATCGGACTTTTGCCATTCGGGTTCAATTTACGCACGGCCAGGAATTCGAGTATCCGCTGTTTGATCTTTTCCAGGCCGTAGTGATCTTCATTAAGAATATCGCGGGCTTTTGCTATATCGATAAAGCCTTCACTCGCAATAGACCAAGGCAGTTCTGTCAACCAGTCAAGGTACGTCCTGACCATTGAATATTCCCCGCTGGCATCCGACATATGACGTAACCTGCCCAATTCCTTCATGGCTTGTTTTTCTGCCTCTTCCGGCATTTTCGCGTCTTCAATGGCTTTACTGATTTCTTCGATTTCCGCCGTACCACCCTCTTCTTCGCCCAACTCCTTCTGAATCGCCTTCATCTGCTCGCGCAGCAAGAATTCGCGCTGACGTTGACCCATGGTTTCCTGGGTTTGCTCGCTGATCTTGTTGGAAAGTCTTAAAACTTCAATTTGATAATTCAACAATTCCAGAATCCTGTCTATACGCACCTGAATGTCGAATAGCGCCAGAATTTCCTGTTTTTCCTCAGGCTTGGAAAGGAGGTAGCTGGCGATTAAATCAGCTAATAAGGTCGGCGAACCAGCGGATTGAATAGCGTTAACCAGTTCAAGGGGCGCCTGTTTGGTTTGGGCTAACATATCCAATGCTTTTTGCTTGAGCGTAATAACGCGTGCTTCCATGTCTTTGGACGCGATATCAACTTCATCGTGACGGCTGATACGCGCAACCAAAAACGGATAGCCGGACAAAAACTCTAGTACATGAAATCGCTGTACACCTTGGCAAACGATATGATGCGTACCGTCCGGCGCGGTAAGGTAACGCAAAATTTCCGCCACAGTGCCTATCTTGTGGAGATTATCCACCTGAGGTTCTTCGTCGCTATCGCGTTGCTGCATAAGCAAACCAATCGGTTTTTCGGTACGTACCGCATATTGGATGGCAATTATTGACGCTTTCCGGCCGATCACCAGAGGCGACACATTCTGGGGGAAAAGCACCGTGCCCCGCATCGGTACAATGACAATCGCATCATTGGGAATTGGCTGATAGAGGGGAGCTTGTTCTTGCCTGGCAACTGACGGCGATGGGCTTGATTTGTCTGACTGGCCCAACAGCAAATTTTTAAGACTCTTGATTTGCATACATCATCCTTATACTTTCCGTAATGAAACCAATAAACAACCGTGGACAAACTCGCGGTTTTCAATTTCATATTGCCCTTCAGGAAGTTCAATGCACCGTTCAAATCGACCATAGGGGATTTCCAACCGTCGAATCTGGGTTTCTGCGTTAGCCAGCAAATGCCGCTTCCCTTCGATGATCAATTGGCCGTTTTCCATTAGGATGGATAAATGTTCAGGCTCTACACCGGGAAGCGCAATCATAATCTTACATTGCACAGGCGTTTCATAAACATCAACCGGAGGTTCCCACGTAGTGCACCTGACATTCGTGACAGCCGGCCTAAAAAACTGCCGGTGCATACGGTCAGCCTGATTCAGCATTTCACACGCTTCAGCCCACATCCAGGTTTCAAGGTCACGTATTGGCATCAATTTATTCCTAAACTAGCAGGTTAAAATAATTATTTTATTTAACTTATTGATTTATTAGTCATTTGCCAAACACATTCAATGCTCTTTCAAAAGCGTACGTTTGGCTAAAATAATCGTTAGTATCGGGATAGCAAACCCCAAAAACATCACAGTAAAAAATAATCCGCCCAACTGGCTGTAATCGGCAGGTATCGTAACTGCACCGGTGATACTACTTTTGACTTCGCGCGTCACGATAAACCATTGGTTTAGTAGCTTTGTCAGTAATTGCGACAACGACAGCGCCAAGTTAACCAACGCAGCCATCACAGCAAAATAGGTCGCTTTTAATTGGGGCGGCGCTGAATTGGCAATCCACGCCAGCATGGGAATCATGGCAACCTGTCCCAACGGCGATTCGAGAGCGGTATCCACGAGCGCAATAAACCGTGCATCGACGAAACCGGCGATATGGGTCTGGGTCCATTCATGAAAACCGTAATACAGGGCAATTTCCGGTAAATTAAGGATTGTAAAGACCATCGTCAGGATGGCAATAATCTCGGTAATCGGGCGTTCAGCCATGAAACGTCGAAAAATAAGCATGCCGAACAACGTCAATCCGCTCGAAATTAACGACAATTTAGATAAGAATTGCTGGTCGAAACCTAATTCGTCGATCATCCACCAGGTGGAGCCCGCGCCGGTCGAAGGCACGGCGCGAAAAGCAAAAATCACCAACGCAATCCCGAACAGTTGCCTTTTGACTTGGAGCGGCAGTTCATCGGTTAACCGGAACATCAGGAATACGACAATACCCAGGGAACCCGCAAAAATTAATTCTTCGTTGTAAGGTATGTTGGCAAGCCCCATAACTGCCGCAAATAAGGCAAAGCCAAGACCGCCGCCCAAAATCGGCCAGTTAACCGTCGGCAACCCGGACTGCGGCGCAAACAGGATGCGTTCGATATCGGGTGTTTCATAGCCTTGGGCGGCGAGCCGCCATTCTTCATTGGAACGGAGATATGCGGCAAAACCAACGCCCATGACCGAAATAACAGGAACCAGCAACGCCCATCGGTAAATCTTGATATAAACCGCGGCCTGCGCCTGGGCATCCATGTTTTCAACTCCCCGAAACCAGTAGACGTTCGCCAGGGCAACAATTAATGTGCCGCCGATAATTGCAACCCTTCCGAGCGTTTGCATGGTCGTATGGGCAAGTTGGACCTCTTCCTCAGGAATCGGATGACCATGTCCATCGGTTTTCGGTACGGCTTCCACCGTCATTGCATCCGCGACGGTATCCTGGATTACATAACCGACTGGCGCGAGCAACGTCGCAATGACGAACCAATTTTCGACCGGTAAGATACCAGACATCGATTTCGGGTCGGAAATGATATTCAGCATGATTAACAAACTCGCTGCAATCAATGCTGCACCCAGATAAATCAATTTGGCTTTATGCCGCCAGAACAAATCCACCAAATGGCCGACCGGCATTTTCAATGTCCAAGGCATCATGGCCCAAAAACCTAACGATGCCAAAAATTCGGCGGACAAGCCGAGATAATCTTTAACAAAAAAAGTGCCTACAATACCGGTCAAACCGGAAACGCCCGCCGCCAGATAGACCATCATGGGCGGCACGTAACCGACGCGCATCTGGCGCGCAAGGTCGAATATATTGCGATCAACCCATTCGCTTAAGCCAGCGAAGGCATTTCTTGGTTGCGTAGAATTGATTGAATTTAAATATTTCGTCACGCTTAATCCTTGTCCATCATGAAAGGAAATCATTAATCCTGAGACTGGAAAGGATAGCCATAGTTCGCATGAAATCCGCAGGAGTAACACGTTAAATTGTGTATTTATTGGGCGTATTGCCCTAACATCAACCTACTATGGGTGCGAAGTAATCACGTGACCAAAATTTGTGACTAATACAGAACCGTCCTTCTTGGTAGCTGATATTCCCACTTCATTCACTGTTAATTTTCAATAATTCCTTTAGCCATTCCGGTAATTTTTAACGAAACTAATCTAATTAAGCTTATGTCGAATGCGCATATAAAACCTTTTTCGGAGGTGTGCCATGCAAGACGACAGATTAGCCGGTTTTGCGCATCAGCATCATATTGAAGGATTGACGATCCCATCGCTCACTGCGCTCAGCGAAGGACGGAAGAATTATTCCTTCAGCAAGGCGAAACAGTTTCTCAAGTTTCAACGCCGTATCAACAAAGAATTATTGAAGCACCGCATTATTACCAGTAACCCCTACACTGCTTGGTTTGAACACGGTGAGCAAAACATGGAGCAAGTCAGGGCGTTTATCATTCAATTCTCGGTATTTTCTAACCAGTTCCTGATCGCCCAGCTGAACAAAATGATCCATGCCGATACACTGGAAGGGATGCGGGCGTCCAAGGAAATTCTGGCGAATGAAATCGGTGTCCGCTTCAAACCCTCGTCGCATGCACATTCTGCCCGTGGGAATAAACTGGGGGCGACCGAAGGCAGTGTAGAGGGCGGTGTTTTTCATTTTGCCGCCGGTCATTTTGAATGGCTTTATCATCTTGCCAAAAAGCTCGGCCTTTCGTTTGCAGAGATCGGTCAACCCAAACACGGAACGAAATCGACCCTGTTTTTCTGTAATGAGCTAATCCGGCTTTATGGCGGCGATGACTACCAAGCGTCCCAAGCCGCCAGTTACGCCGTTGAAAACTGGGCTGCCGCTGGATTTTGGGGGCAATTGATCAAAGGCTTCAATCTATTCAACCTACGGAACGGTTCAAATTATCCTTTGGGCTTTTTTATCTGGCATGACCAACTGGAATGCCAACATGCCGCCCATACCCAGGAAGAGCTGGAAGAACTCTATTTTACCCAAGAGCTGGATGAAGATGCCTTTATCCGCTACGGCAATGAAATGCTGGACGGCGTTGCCGCCTTTTGGGATGGTTTAGATGAACAACGGCGGGAATTGTCGATAGTCCACTGATCTGCCGACCAGTGGCATACCGGCAAGGATTGCGAGTATGCCAGCTTACAAGAATGTGTCCAGATACTCCAACCTAAGTTTTTGGGTTTTAATCCCCGCTGAAACAAACGGGGCGTATTTCTCCACATGGGATTTCAATACAGTGCAATAAATTGCACTGTACGGCCTTAAGGAGTAATTTCTAAGAAAAAATCGTGCCCAATTGTATTGGCCGGAATACCTAAAAAGTTATACCCAGCAGTAGAAACCTTAGCATCCAGCTTATTTTGCTGTCTGTATAGCCTTCCATTTAACTTATAAATTACCTCAATAAAGTCTAATTCATAGCCTACAGAGCCATTCAC
>JBGAWU010000205.1:0-5128 GCA_044227425.1 Methyloglobulus sp. | reverse complement strand
ATTCCGTTGTGGTTGCGGGTCTGGCAACGGTTCAGATTCCAGCAAACGCATGATCTGGTCGATGCCGGCATTGATACCTCCGACAAAATCGTCTTTTTGAAAATACGGCGTAACGGTTTCGGCAATGATCCGCTTGGCAATCGCATCGGGAATGACGCCGGACAACCCTCGACCCACTTCCAATCGCTGCTTACGGTCATCCTTGGCAATAATGTAAATAAGACCGTCATCGACATCTTTACGGCCGATCTGCCATAAATCGGCCACTTCGATCCCAAATTCGGCAATATCCCTGGGCTGAGTGGTGGGAACCATCAACACCGCAATTTGGCTACCTTTTTTGGCTTCGAAAGCAGCCAGTTTATTTTCCAGTTCAGTGACTTGAGAAGGCGTGAGCGTTCCCGTAAGGTCGGTTACCCGGTTGGCCAGTTTCGGTATTTCAACATAAGACTCGGCCTTAACGGATACGCACCAGCAAAGCAGCCATAAAACCAGCCAAAATCTGACACACGACATTCGATTGAAATGCTGGATGATGGCTTTTTCCATTACTTTTTAAGCCGTTATCTTGCAGGCACGGGCGCGACATTCGGCGGCGATGCTGGTGCGCCGAAATCCACTTTAGGGGCAACGGAAATTGCCTGTTCGTTTTCCACGGTAAAACTCGGTTTAACCTTAAAACCGAATATCATCGCCGTCAGGTTGGATGGAAACGACCGGACAGTGATATTGTATTCCTTGATCGAGCCGATATAGCGATTGCGGGCCACGGTAATACGGTTTTCCGTGCCTTCTAGCTGGGCTTGTAAATCGCGGAACAAGCCGTCCGCCTTCAATTGGGGATAATTTTCGGCAACCGCCAACAACCGTGAAAGCGCACTGGTCATTTGCCCTTGGGCGGCTATGAATTTTTTGAATGCTTCTTCATCATTAACCAATTCCGGCGTAGCCTGGATTGCACCGACTTTGGCTCGAGCCTCGGTCACTTGCGTCAGCACATCTTTTTCATGTGCCGCATAGCCTTTAACGACATTAACCAGATTAGGCACCAAATCGGCACGGCGCTGGTATTGGTTAAGAACCTCCGCCCACGCGGCTTTTACTTTCTCATCCGTAGCTTGCAAGGTGTTATAGCCGCAGCCGGATAATGAAAGCAGGATCAGGGCAATAAGTGGCTGGATTAGGCGGCGTATCTTGATGAAAGTCATAGTGGTACTCCCTTTTGATTTTGGCTTGCGCAGGCATTCGACTGATTTAATACAGTAAATTAATTTACTTCTTCCCGAAAAGATACACTGAAACAATAATTAACTCAAAACTAATCGTCTAATTCACCTTTGATTAAAGCCAGTGAATTCTGTAATAAATCGTCTTCGCCGGTCTGTAACGGAAAGGCTTCCGTTTCTCTTCGCAACCAGGTGAATTGCCGTTTCGCCAATTGACGCGTAGCCGCTATTCCTTTCTCGATCATTTCGGGCTTACCAAATTCACCGTGAAGGTAAGCCCATGCTTGCCTATAACCAACAGCCCTGATAGACGGCATGGTTTCATTAAGGTCGCCGCGTTGTACCAGCGCTGCCACTTCTTCAATAAAGCCCCGCTCGAGCATCAGCAAGAACCGTTGGGCGATTATTTCATGCAAAGTCTGGCGCTGTTTCGGCGCGACGATGAATTTGACCGTTCGGTAGGGAATTTTTTCGGATTGCGCCTCGGTAAAAAAAGCACTCAACGGTTTCCCGCTGATTTCGTAAACTTCCAGTGCTCGCTGGATGCGTTGAGGGTCGTTGGGATGTATCCTGGCAGCCGACTCGGGATCGATGCTCGCCAGCCGTCGGTGCAAAACATCCTTACCGAAAATCTTTAATTCGTCGTCAAGCCTGGCCCTGACCGTTAAATCGGCCTCAGGCAAGCGGGCAAGCCCGCCGGATAAGGCATTGAAATATAACATCGTCCCACCGACTAAAATCGGAAACCGTCCGCGTTCGCGGATTTCAGCCATCAACGCCAATGCCCGCGTCCTGAACTGACCGGTCGAAAACGATTCAGTGGGATCGAGGATGTCGATTAAGTGATGAGGAATGCCGCCCCGTTCCTGTATGCTAGGTTTTGCGGTACCAATATCCATACCACGGTAAACCAGCGCGGAATCGACACTGATGATTTCCCCGCCAAGGGATTGTGCCAATTGCACTGCCAGAGCCGATTTTCCCGATGCAGTCGGCCCCATGAGGAAAATTGCCGGGGAATGCGCGTTGTTTGTCTCGGTCACCAGCAATAATCCAACGTTGTTAATTTCTAAAGTTAATGGTTTTTTCTGATAATTGCTTAATTTACGCGAAAGTCGAGCCGTTCCAACCCCAAAATTCGCCGGGACAATTGCTAAATTCGATATAAATCCGGTCGCTTCCAATTGCTAAATTTTCTTTCAGCACCTTACTGACCGCCGCGGAAATCGATTTTGCCTGGGCGGGGTTAAGGCCGATACTTTTACATTCCAGATAAGCTAAAGGCGAGTCAGTGCCGTTAAACAACATAGCCTTATTTTCAGTTAGCTCTACCAGGACATAGCGCTCGGGTTTACCGGTTTTCTCGGCCATCAACTTGGATAATTGGCTTAATAATTTTGATGATTCTTGCTGATCAATTGCAGCGTTTATTTTCAATTTTAAATAAGGCATTCTTTATCTCTTTCCTTAAATACTCTATATGGTTTAAACACATTTAGTCCGGTCCTTTGTCGTGTAAGGTTTAACGGGCATCCCAACTTTCTATAATCCGGTATTCCACTTGATTCAAATGGGTACATGATTCAACCAGACAGAATGAAGAAGATTGCCAATCGACGACATCGAACTCGTAACGTTCGATACTGTGAACTTTTCTAAATAACGTAATATGAGGATAAATAGGTTGCCCGTCCAGTGAAATCGATAATTTTTCAGCAATGGCCTTTAATTGGTCGGCCAGCATGATAAGCTCCCGATTCGTCTCGGTTGCCGTTAAGCAAAGGATACCGGTTTTTTTCCAAAAACTGATTTGGTTGAAATTGACCCTGATTTTAGGTACGGCGATAAGATCCGCTTCCTGTTTAATTATGATTACTTTTTCTTCCGGGATATAGCCTAAAAACAATAATGTAACATGAAGGTTAGCGGGATTTACCGCCCTGCTCCTGCCATCATTGAGACGTTCCATTATCTTCATACATTGTTTGCGGATTTTTTCATCGGGCCAAAGGGCAAAAAACAGACGCTTCATGAAAATACTCCATTTCGTAATTAACTAGAAGGTTATCTTTAGTTTAGTCTTTCCAGGCTATTTTTCCCCATAGGCTTTAAATAATCCGAAGGCCAATGGAATCTCCCTTGTATATATCTTACGTAATGATGTATTAGTCCACCGTCATTGTATGAGAGAATTTAACCTTTGGTCGTTACGATAAATCCCCGTTATTGGTATTTTTTAACGGATAACTAGAACAATCCGTAATTTATGTAACGCCTTAAATAACTATAACAAACACTATGGAACCGATTTTTCAAAAAGTAGATTGTAACAATTGCAAGCTTTCAGGCATTTGCTTACCTAAAGGTTTGACTCAAGAAGAAATAGCCAAAGTCGAATCAATTGTTAAACGAAAACGCCCGATTAAAGCCGACGAATATTTGTATCGGCAAGAAGACACTCACTCAAGCTTGTTTGTCGTCAAATCAGGCTCGTTCCGCAGTTTTATTTGGGATATCAATGGCGGCGAACAAACCATTGGCTTTTACTTACCCGGCGAAATCATGGGCTTGGACTCACTACGCCACAACAAATATCACTGCACCACTGTGGCTTTGGAAACGGCTTCAGTTTGCGAAATCCCAGTGGAACGCCTTAACGATTTATGCGCCAAAATTCCCCGATTACAGACGCAACTGATGTGCATTATCGGGACGCATATCGTATCCGAACAAAATAATATCGTATTGCTGAGTAACCGTTCGGCAACAGAAAAAGTCGCCACATTTCTATTGATGTTGTCCCATCGGTACCATGCGTTAGGTTATTCGAGTACTGAATTTATCCTGACGATGCCACGCCACGATATCGCAAATTTTCTTGGCTTAACTATCGAAACCGTAAGTCGCCAACTCAATGGTTTAACCAAAACAGGGGCAATTACGGTTAAACATCGGGAAGTTCACATTAATAACATGGATATACTGAAAAATATTGTGGAACCTTGTTTATCGAATTGCACTTCCGTTAAGCCATAAGAAACGTAAGAACATAATCAGATTCAAAACAAGGCACGTACTTTTCACTGCCCGTTCAACAGCGGATGGTCGGGGAATTCCCGCCTCATTTGATCCAGCCGTCCAGCGGCGATTTGCTGCCGTATATAGTCGGGAACCGAAAGATTGGAAAGCGGTGAAACCGAGCGTGTCCATGGATCGGAGAGAAACCAGCGGATAAAGGATTCCGCGGTTGGTTTTCCAGAGGGTTCGGTTTCGGTTGCTTGTTTTAATTGCGTGAGTTGGCCCAATTGATCAGCCAATGGTTCAATGGCGGAAAGCTCGGTCAGCCGATAACCGACAACAGTTTCCGCCAGGACAGGCAGCAAGTCTTCTTCATCCGTCGTGACAGGGAAAACATCCCAGATTCTGGCAACATTATCTTCGGAAGTCGTTACTATCCTTGTCCCATCCGGACTAAAATGCGCGGCAGTGACATTATCGGTATGCAAAATTGGATCGCTTAGGGGTTTGCCCGTCCTCGAATCCCAAATGCGGGCGCTGTTGTCCAATGATGCAGTGACGACCCGCAAACCGTCAGGGCTGAACTCCGCTGAATTAACCGTATTCAGGTGTGCCATCGCCTCCCCGGAAGGCTTCGCAGTATCCGAATCCCACAACTGTGCACTGTTATCCACAGAAGCAGTGACGATACGTGTTCCATTCGCATTAAATTGGGCGCTGTTTACATTGTATTGATGGGGCATAGGGGCTAAAACCGGCTTGTTGGTCCTGGCATCCCACAATCGGGCAAAGTTATCTCTCGACGCTGTCAAGACCCGTGCATTATCCGTTCTGATCTCGGCTGAATTGACGATTCATTCCATTATTATCGGATCACATATTTT
>JBGAWU010000204.1:0-5131 GCA_044227425.1 Methyloglobulus sp. | reverse complement strand
CTCATCAAAGATATGGATATGTTTCCACACCAAATCCGTGGGTTGCTTATCTTCATCCAAAGAAATCGTCGCAACGCCCAGCGATGCTGTGCCTACATCCAAACCGACGCGATAACGCATATTGCACTCCTTCTGTTTTGTTGTACAATTAAATCCGTATCAGGCATTCCGATGGTGGGGACTATCGGTAACAAGGGGAAGTCGAAAGACGACCTCACCGAATACACGGGGCAACTTCGGTTGCCCTTTTTAGTTTCAGCTTATTTATTAAATTCGGCTTTGTGAAGTTTTAAGCCCGTTCGTTTTGAGTCTATCGTATGGATCTCGTTGTTTCAGCCAACTTAACACGGGCAATTTCAAATATTAAAAGGTCGGAATAACAGGTGACCTGATACTTACCCTAAAGTGTACCGCCCATTTTGTTCTTTCGTCTATACTCAGTTGCGTCGTGTAACCAACTATAGCCTATTGCTTAGCTTTTCATACCAATGGAATGACTTTTTCCGTAGGCTCCGCCTTCAAGCGACCCAAGCCCTCACGAGGATTAAACCGACGGGGGCTTTTTAATGGGTGCGACAAATTTCTTTAAAAAAGCGATTATTGGGCGGTTTCCCATTTATCGGCGCAAGCATTTCCTAAACTCATGTATAATCAGCGGAAGTAGTTATTCGCAAGCAAAATTTTAATTTATGTACAAATACGATGGTTTGGTCATTTACCAAAACCACGATGATGAAGGTATCCTTGAAGTCGTCGAAAAAAACGGTGTCAGGTCGTTGCATTTCGGCTCCACTGCCAAACAAAGCTGCATCGACCAGGCCGACCCGGAAACCTTGCAATTACCTTACGCCCGCGCCATGGTCAGTTGGCTCTTGTTCAAAGATTCGGTGGATAAGGCGCTAGTTATCGGTTTAGGCGGCGGTTCGTTAACACGCTATCTTTTATACCATTTCCCGGACTGCAGGATCCGGGCGGTTGAATACCGGGACAGTGTGGTCAAAGTTGCCCGCAGCCATTTCGGTTTGCCTTTGGATTCGCGTTTAAAAGTGATTGTCGACGATGGCGGTGCGCATGTACGGCAACACGCGCAAACCAACGAAGGCGAATATGACGTTATTTTTTTAGATGCCTTTGATGTTGACGGTATGGCGCAATCGATTGCGTCCCTCGCTTTTTTCGATGCTTGCAAAGCGCTCCTGAAACCGGATGGTATTTTGGCGATCAATCTTTGGGGTTCGGAATCCGCCGTGTACAATACCTGTTTGGCTTGGTTGCAAGATATTTTTGTCGATAAGGTGCTGAAATTGCCGGTACGTAACCGTGGTAATATCATCCTGTTGGCGTTTAACAAGAGTGTTGGGAGGTTCGACCTGAAAGAGTTGCAACACAAAGCTAAGGAGCTCGAACAACACTACCAAATCGAATTCCCCATCTTATTGAGGGATTTCAATAAGCATAATCCTTATAACATCCATACCGTTGTCACTAAATGAACGCTTTTGACTCACAAAAAGCCTCTGATCTTTTTAGTTATCGCAAATATTGGGCGAAGCGCTTCGGGGTTGCACCTATTTTGCCGATGAGCCGTGAGGAAATGGACGAACTGGGCTGGGACGCGTGCGACGTCATCCTGGTCACCGGCGATGCGTATATCGACCATCCCAGTTTCGGCATGGCGTTGGTCGGGCGATTGCTTGAAGCCCAAGGTTTTAGGGTAGGGATCATTTCCCAACCCGATTGGACCAGTGCTAAGGATTTTAAAAAATTAGGCCGCCCTAATCTTTTTTTCGGGGTGACGGGTGGCAATATGGATTCGATGGTCAACCGTTATACGTCTGACAAAAAAATCCGCTCCAACGATGCCTATACGCCCGACGGCGTTGCCGGTAAACGGCCAGACCGTGCGGTGAATGCGTATTCGCACCGCTGCCGGGAAGCTTTCAAGGATGTGCCGATTATTATCGGCGGTATCGAAGCCAGTTTACGGCGAATTGCGCATTACGATTACTGGTCCGATAAGGTCCGTAAATCGGTTCTGCTGGATTCGAAAGCGGATTTGCTGGTTTACGGTAATGCTGAGCGGCAACTCATAGAGATCGCCCATCGTTTGGCGAATGGTGAAGCCATTACCGAATTAACCGGAATACGCGGCACTGCCCATTTTGTGAAGGAAATTCCGGAAGGATGGGGCGTTAAGGATTCTACCCACATAGATAAACCTGGCGAGCTAGCGCCCATTCTGAATCCGTATCAGGAAGAACCGGCTTGCGACAAGAAACCGTCAACGTCCGTTAACGAAAATGTGATCAAATTCGACCGGCAGTTGATACGAAATCAGCGCTCAAAAACTGTCATCCGGTTGCCGTCTTATGAATCAGTATCTGATGATCCTGTGCTTTATGCGCATACTTCCCGGGTCATGCATGCCGAAACCAATCCAGGGAATGCGCGGGCGTTAATCCAGCAGCACGGCACAAGGCAACTTTGGGTTAATCCGCCCCCAATCCCTTTGACGACGAAAGAAATGGACGGTGTCTACGGTTTACCGTATTCACGCATCCCGCATAAAGCATACGGTAACGCCAATATTCCTGCATTTGAGATGATCCAGCACTCCGTCAATATCATGCGAGGCTGTTTCGGCGGGTGTACATTCTGCTCGATTACCGAACATGAAGGCCGGATCATCCAAAGCCGCTCGGAAGATTCGATTATCAAAGAGATTGAAGCTATCCGCGATACCTCACCGAATTTTACCGGCCATATTTCCGATTTGGGTGGGCCGACTGCCAACATGTACCGGCTGGCGTGTAAAGATAAGCAAACAGAAGCCGCGTGTCGGAAACCCTCTTGCGTTTATCCTGGTATTTGTTCCAATCTCAATACCGACCATAGCGCCTTAATTAAACTGTATCGAAGGGCAAGGGCATTGCCGGGAATTAAAAAAATATTCATTGCATCGGGCTTACGTTACGACCTTGCGGTTGAGTCTCCCGAATATGTCAAGGAATTGGTCATGCATCATGTTGGCGGCTACTTGAAAATAGCGCCCGAGCATATCGAACAAGGGCCTCTAGCCAAAATGATGAAACCGGGTATCGGAACCTATGACCGCTTTAAGGCGATGTTCGATAAGTTTTCCAAAGAAGCCGGAAAAGAACAATATTTGATCCCTTATTTTATCGCCGCCCATCCGGGGACAACCGATAACGATATGCTCAATCTGGCGCTTTGGCTAAAGCGTAACGGTTTCAGGGCCGATCAAGTGCAGGCCTTTTTGCCGTCGCCCATGGCTATCGCCACGGCAATGTATCATTCGGGAAAAGACACATTGCGGAAAGTCGATTACAAAGCTGATGATATCTCGATTCCCAAAAGCGTTAAACAGCGCCGTTTGCACAAAGCATTTTTACGTTACCATGATCCTAAAAACTGGCCAATGTTACGTGAAGCCTTAAAGGAAATGGGGCGTAGCGATTTGATCGGCAACGGAAAGCATCATCTTGTACCGACTTTTCAACCAACGGTTGATGGCACGCCTAACAGTAAAGTGCGTTCTTTTAGAACCAAATTTACAGGTGCCGAGTTTAAAAATAGCAACTCCAAAAAAAGCCGGGCAAGTTCTTTACCTAAAGAAAAAAGGCCAGTTGTAAGGTAAAAAATGCTAGATCAACAATTAATCTAGTGTATAATAAGCGGCTAAGCTGGTGTAGCTCAGTTGGTAGAGCAGCTGATTTGTAATCAGCCGGTCGCGGGTTCGAGTCCCATCACCAGCTCCATAAAAAACAAGCCCTTACGAGAAATCGAAGGGCTTTTATTTTTTCCGGTGCTACGGTGGTGCCACGGTCTCGAAAAAAACTCTATCCAAAATTTGCCAACCAAACCACAAAAAAGCCGCATTGCTGCGGCCTTGGTTTTGTCCGGTGATGTCGAAAAAGTCAGCCATTGTTTTAATTCATTTCAGCCACACACATCGGCTCGATAATCGCTTTTACGCCGTTGATGTCCGTTGCGGCTTCTACCGTAAACAAGTCGCCGTAACCGTTGAGTTCGCCAATTTGTGCAAAATGATTCAGAATCGCGCCTACTGTATCGGGCGACTCAAAACTATAGCTTGCTTCACCAAACGGGACCAGGGAAAACCCAGCTTGCCCGTGTTTTAGGGTTTGCGCCGTCAAGTTCGTGAACTTCAAGGCCGTGCTGCCAGTGTTTTCGGCAAACTCAGCCACTGCCAAAACAATTGCTTCCAGTTGGGTGTCGCTGCCGTCGAATGTCATTTTTTCCATGATACTTTCCTTTAGTTGTTAGGTTGGAATAATGCGTTAAGCCGCCGCTTGTTCGGTTTGGGGTTGCCAATGCTCAAAGCGCGTTCCTTTAAGCAATTTTGCGGCCTGCTCAGGGTACAATTTCGCTTCCCTCATGAACTGCTCCAAGCGCTGCCTTTCGGCGGATAGTGCCGCGATCTGTTTATGCCGGTTTTCCTGTTCGCTCGGAAAGTCGCCAATGATCTCATCTATTTTTTGCGCGTCCAGTCCGACTCCCCGAAGTTCGTTAACCCGCTCTACACGCCTGCTTTCCGCGTTTTGGATTTCCGCACGAAGTAGATTGATGTTGTCCTCGATGCTATAACAAGCGTTAGCGCAAAGCGCCGTCAATTTATCAAAGCCATTCGCCTTAAAACGCCGATCCATCGCGGTCGTGGCATCGTGGAAAATACGCCCGATCTGTTCAAGCTCACGCCGGATATGGGTAAGTTTGTCCGCTATACCGTCTATACCGTGGGTGGCTTCAAATGTCCGTGCATAGGTCGTTTCCTTTGCCAGCATAGCCGCAATTTGTCGCATCGCTAGAACGTGCTGGTCACGGGACATATAAGGGTTATTGCGTTTTTTCGGTTGCGTTAGTGCTGATGGTGTTGTCATTTTCTGTCTCTTGGTTGGTTAATTTTCGCGGGTTTTGTAGGGTTCACTCATCTAAAAAATAATGTGATTGGTCATCAAAGGTTTTTTTTGGGGGGACAAATGCTGTTGTTGTCGTTTCGTTGGGGTGTTTTTGCGTGTCATCGTCAATATTGAGTAATCGCATCCGCTCAGCCATGATTTCGGCGGTTTTAGCCGCTGAAAGCTTAATC
>JBGAWU010000203.1:0-5177 GCA_044227425.1 Methyloglobulus sp. | reverse complement strand
AAACGGATCGCTTCATTATGCGGAGTTACGACAATTAATTCGGGATCCCCAACCTGCCAATCGGTCACCTGTGGTGCTTGACGGAATAGGAACGGCAAGGCAATTATCAAGGCACTGATCAGGACAATAAAGACGTTTCTAGTCATTTAATCCACCAGCACGACAATGTCTTCAGGCAAAAACCAGAGACATGCTTCCTGCGTCTTGTCCCGCACAAACATCCTTGGATTCAGTTCAACGACCTTAAGATCCAGATTATTTGGCGTATCATTGGGCCAGCTCGGTATTTTAACTTGGTGCTGAGCCATTTCACCAAGATAGAGCGTGTCATGCACACTGCCAATAAATACATTGGGCGAGTCCGTCGGCGGTGTATTGAGCTTAATAACTTCGGGCCGGATCAACAATGACACCGCTTGATTAAGCTTCAGCCCCTGTGTGGATTTTTGTGCGCTGGTGATATTACCGATAGCGGTCTTTATCACGCAACGTTGGGCGTCGATCTCGGTAATTACACCGTCGATAAAATTACTCTCGCCGATAAATTCTGCAACAAACCGGCTGAGGGGTTGGCGATAAATCTCCTGGGGTGAGCCTACCTGTTGGATTTGGCCGTTATTTAACACAGCCATACGGTCCGCTATGCTCAACGCCTCGTTCTGGTCGTGCGTCACGTACACAGCGGTCAGGCCGGAAGTTTTACAAATGCGGCGGATTTCGCTACGCATTTCCAGACGTAATTTGGTATCCAGGTTTGACAGAGGCTCATCAAGTAGCAAACAGGATGGTTTAACGACCAAAGCCCTTGCCAACGCCACCCGTTGCTGCTGACCGCCGGAAAGCTGGTTCGGCTTATATTCAGACCTGTTGGTCATTTGCACCATCGCTAAGGCTTCGGTTACCCGCTGCCTTTTTTCAGTTTTGGACACATTTCTCATGTCCAGACCAAAAGCCACATTTTCTGCAACTGTCATATGTGTCCACAGGGCATAACTTTGAAACACCATGCCCGTGTCACGCTCATGTGCGGGCAAATGGGTGACATTACGATTTCCAATCAACACCTGCCCGGAGTCTGGTTCATTAAATCCAGCAATACACCGTAACAACGTGGTTTTACCGCAGCCGCTTGGCCCCAACAAAAAAAACAGCTCCCCTGCCGCAATGACAAGATCGATACCGTCTACCGCGCGTACATCACCGAATCCTTTGACCAGACTTTTTAACGTGATTCCGACAGACATTTCAATAGCCTTATAGGAAAGTAAAGGCTAGATTGTATACAAAGTGCGAGTTAATTCGATTTTAAAATTGTTTTTGTTCTTTTTGTTGCAACGCCCACATCTGCGCATACTTCCCTTTCATGGAAAGCAATGTACGGTGATTGCCTTGCTCGATGATTCGACCGTTTTCCAGCACCACTATTTTATCGGCATCGATAATGGTCGATAATCGATGCGCAATGACGATGGTTGTCCTGCCTGTTGCAACTTCACGCATCGCTTCTAAGATAGCGGCTTCAGCATGGGAATCCAACGATGATGTGGCCTCATCGAAAATTAATATCGGACTGTTTTTTAACAGCACCCGGGCAATGGCGATACGTTGTTTTTCACCACCGGATACTTTTAAACCCCGTTCGCCAACCAGCGTTTTGCCACCTTCAGGTAAGGTTGCAATAAATTGTTCAAGATGCGCCATTTTAATAGCAAGATTAATGTCCATTTCGCTTGCGACGGAATTACCGTAAGCAATATTTTCGCGGATACTGATATTGAATAGCACCGTATCTTGCGGCACGATAGCTATCGCACGGCGCAAACTGTCTTGGGTGACTGAATGGATAGCTTGTCCATCAATCTCAATACTGCCTTTTTGAATATCGTAAAACCGGTAAATTAACCGCGCGATGGTGCTTTTGCCGGCACCCGAGGCGCCAACGATGGCTACGGTACTGCCTGCCGGAATATCCAAAGTAAACTTCTGCAATATTGGCCGCCCGTTTTCATAGGCAAAGTCCACTTGATTCCAGTGAATATGGCCGCGCGAAACGATTAGCTCTTTTGCATCGGACAAATCGATAATGTCGGCTTTTCGCTTTAGTAAAGCAAGCATGTTCTCAATGTCCGTCAGTGACCGGCGGACTTCCCGATAAACAAAGCCCAAAAAATTCAGCGGTATAAACAACTGAATCATGTAGGCGTTTATCATCGCCAAATCACCCAGTGTCATCCGATCGGCAATTACACTTTGTGCAGCCATCAACATCATCACTGTCATGGCTGCGGCGATAATAAAGGCTTGGCCTGAGTTCAAGCTAAGCAAAGACAAGCGGTTTTTTAATTTTGCCGTTTCCCAGGCGGCTAAAAACCGATCGTAGGTATCCGCTTCGTATTGCTCATTATTGAAATATTTTACCGTTTCGTAATTCAATAAACTGTCAATCGCACGCGTATTGGTCGATGAATCCGCTTGGTTGGCCTCGCGTACAAAGCGGTTGCGCCACTCGGTGATGATGATGGTAAAAACGATATAAAGCATCACTGCGGCCAAAGTAATCACCGCGTACCAAATAGAAAAGGTTACCGCAAAAATTACGGCAACTGCGCCAATCTCAAAAAGCGTTGGCACAATGTTGAACATTAAAAAACGCATTAAAAAACTAATGCCGCTCGTTCCTCGTTCAATGTCACGGCTTATGCCGCCGGTTGCCCGATCAAGATGAAATGCCAGTTCCAAGGAGTGTAAGTGTTTGAAAACCCGCAAAGCGACATGACGTATTGCATGTTCGGTGACTCGACCAAAGAGGGCGTCACGAATTTCTCCAAAGAACACGCTACCAAAACGCAACAAACCATAAAAAATGATAAAAAATATTGGTAAATACAGTTCTGGATGCAGGTTTTTGTCAACGGAATCGACGATCTTTTTCAGTGCCCAAGGTATCAACAGGCTTGCCGCTTTTGCACTGATTAATGCGAGTACCGCCAAAATCACGCGGCCTTTAAATTGCCAAAGGTAAGGCCATAAATAACTAATGGTTTCTTTAAGGTCTACCGATAATTCAGTCCCATGTTTCTTAAGGATAGGGTCGGGGCGATTCATTCCGCGCATAAGTTTTCTTATCTGGTAAGCAGCACGATTCCTGTGTTAGCGGTGATTTGCTAAATCGTACCAATTGCTGGAACCTTGCTTTTGTTCTCAGAACAATGGAGAAACCCCGAACAAGGACTGGTGAAAATACAGCACGACGAGATAGAGGGTCAGGGCCAGTGCTATTTGCCAAGTTTTAAATTCAGCGATGACCAGCTTATTTCGGCCTTGCAGGATAGCCTGAAAGGGGATGATCGACGTCGTGGCAGCATAATTATCCCAATGCTGGCCACAGGCATTTTTCCGTTTGGCATCGATGGAAACCATCCCAACCAGCACCAGTACCAGGAGCGAACCGAACAACACCAAGGAAGCCACATCGCCGTTGGCAACCAAGTGAATAAACGCCCAGAGCGCTATTCCCCACAAGAATGGATGCCGGGTTAGGCGGTGTATTCCACGTGCTGAAGCATCATCCATTATTAGCTTTTCGCCTCCCACAGCCATAGGATTCGGTGTCGCAATCCCCAATACGACCAGGAAAAATACCAACAGCATGAGGATTGCTGCGATGGGCTTAAACCAGGACAATTGACCCCAAGTTTCGAGGTAATCGGCAGCTCGATAAGCATGAATCAGCCACAAAATGCCACCTATCGAAAGCAAAGAGAACATCGCCCGGTAGAGGTTTTCGCCCAGCTTTTTAATAGCACGGCCTCGAATTGACGTACCCGCAATACCGACGTGCAGCGCCATGAAGAATAAAGCGGCGAAAATGAGTTCGGTCATAGTTTCTTCCTGGTGAATGAAATATTATTGGCCCTGTTAATTCTATTAGAGAAGTTGGAACGGGGTTTGATTATTAACAATATCATCACCGCTCGCAAAATAGATATCTATCTTCATTATTTTCATCTGCATGTTAATATTCAACTTGTTCAACATGGCGTCGATTCATCCGTTAAAGTGAAAAACATACAACGCCGTATTACAATGCACCTCAAAATCCAGCTTGTCTAACCTATTTCAGGGCAACTTAGGAGTAATAACTTATGGCTAATCCACTTAGAATAATTCCCTCCAGTTTTGGGCTGAGAAACGCTAACGATTTACTGTTACCCGCTATAGATTATTCCTACTTTATGTCAGCCAACCGGTTTCCATTCGATTTAGCGGCACAGCAGCATTCGCCCGTCAATGCTTGGTGGCTTGCGGAGTGTGCATTACTTGCCTATGAGGAAACGAAGACCATCGAGCGTATTGTTACGGATGCCTTGCAAACGCATCAGCCAACATTTCAATCATTCCACGGACCAATAAAAGGCTTGACCGGATTTGGTGTGAAATGCAAAGACTTCAGTATCCTGACTTTCCGAGGTACTGAATTTTACCGTCCGCAGGATCTTCTTAAGGATTTTGCCCTAGCTCTTTCGGCAGGAAAAGATATTTTGCAAGATTCGAAACTTTGGACAGAAAAATGCTCCGGGTCGCCGCCTATCGACGCACATGTCGTGCGTGGTTTTTACGAGCAATTGCACGAGGTCTGGCCCGAGATCTTGGCATGGGTTGGGACATTGCCTGCGGGTAAAAAGCTTTGGTTGACAGGGCATAGTCTTGGCGGCGCTTTAGCAGCGCTGGCCGCTTATTCGCTGCCGGATCGTGTGACCGGCGTGTACACTTTCGGTTGTCCTTGTATTGGTGAACAGGATTTCGCAGAGAAGTTTACCGAATTAGGTCTAAACGAGCGAACCTACCGTTATCTGCATGGTAATGATGCTATCGCCAAGGGATTAGAATTTCCCGGTAGCTGGTTTCGCCACGTTGGTCAGCTCATTGAGATTAAGGCCGACAACCGCAAAAACATTATCGAACGACTTGTAAACTTCGCTTTTCGCAGAGACTTTACGGATCATGCCCCGCTTTACTATGCGTTGCATTGCTGGAATTTGATTCCGGAATGAAACCTTTATTTCTTGTTATGTTTCTCGAGAAAATGTATCTAGAATTTCTGATGCTTTTGCTGACGTTCGCAATGGTCGACGTGAACCCCAGTCGGCTATGTAAAAATTGTATAACAAGCTGAA
>JBGAWU010000202.1:0-5178 GCA_044227425.1 Methyloglobulus sp. | reverse complement strand
ACATTTAGGGAACGCTACGGTTCAATCAATAGCGAAAGCTATAAAAAAGTAATTAAACAAATTGATCTATTAATTTCGGAAACAACCATTTATAAGAAGCAATAAATAGACGCCATTAACTTAATCGGTGTAAGACTTAATTTAATAAGCTCGAAATGGACTACGGAATTTACTGAAAAAAGCCAGCCTGAGCATTTACAATCTTTTCATATTACCCGACAAGGAATGATTTCCTGTCGGGTAATGTTACAGATCTATCGAGCCATCGATGAACCCGGCCTTCGTATTAGTTAAAAGTAGAACCCGGTGAAGGCGGAAGTGTTGGCATTTTTTGCTCTGGAAATTCGCCGGTCAATGCATTCAGGAAGGCAACAATATCGGCCACTTCTTCATTCGATAGTTCTTTATCTAATTGCAGTTTAGCCATTACCTTAACTGCTTCATCCAATGTTTTTACCGAACCGTTATGGAAATACGGCGCGGTTAACGCGATATTGCGCAGAGTAGGCACTTTAAATTTATGTTCATCGTCGGCCTTCTTGGTCACTTCAGCCAAGCCTAGATCTTTAGTGAAATGATATTTTGCTTGATACGTGCCGTTGCTGTGCACCGGAAACTTCTGGAACATACCTGGACCATTAAACGCCGGACCGCTATGACAGCCGGTGCACCCCAATTCCACAGCCTTATTCATACCGCGAATTTGTTGCGCGGTTAATGCCGATTTTTCACCGCTTACATATTTATCATAAGGGCTATTTGGGGTAATCAATGTACGTTCGTAAGCGGCAATCGCTTTCGTCGCTGTGTCTTTGGAGATTGCATTACCACCGAAGGCATCGGCAAAAGCTTTTTTATAACCTTCAATGCTATTCAAACGGGCGACAACGTCATCCCAACTTTTCATGCCCATTTCGATAGGGTTTGTCACAGGACCTGCTGCCTGGGCTTCAAGGCTTTCCGCCCTGCCGTCCCAAAACTGTACGGCGTTAAAAGCCGCATTCCAAACGGTTGGAGCGCTACGGCCGCCGGTTTGACCGTTGACACCCATCGCAACGGGACGATTGTCTTCGCCGCCCAGCATGACATTATGGCAAGATGCGCAAGAAACCGTACCCGTAGAAGAGAGGCGGGGGTCGTGGTAAAGCATTTTACCCAAAGCGACTTTAGCCGGCGTGGTTGGGTTGTCTGCGGGTGCAGGTGCTTCGGTAGGCAAAGTATCGGCTGCATATACGACGGACACCGAACTTGCCAGCGCGGCTGCCATTAGCAGCGAATTGATTTTAAACATAGACTCCTCCAAATATAGTTATTATTGATTTTCGGATCACTTCCGCGTTACTGAAAATAGTGTTCCGGTAGCCTTAAACCACCTGAATTGTAAAATATAAAACCGCGAAGGTACAATCAAATTACAGGCAATCTTTTCCGTTATCTTGTGAAAGATAACGTTATAATATAACATTTCATGACTTAACGATCCCATCATCCTTTCCTGCTGTAATGGAACACTTCGTTTATTTGATTATTATCCTCTTTCTGTCCACGGCAATCAGCGCCAACGCTGGCGACGAACCTCAGCAATTAGATGAACTAACCGTCTATAGCGTTGGACCCAAACACGCGACAGCAACAACGGCACAACCTGCCATAGTATTATCGGGCGATAGCTTACGTACTAAAATAGGGCAAACCCTTGGCGAAACACTAAGCAATGAACTCGGCATCAGCAATCGGTCTTTTGGCGCTGGCGTAGGCTCACCGGTCATCCGCGGGCAAGCCGGACCAAGAGTAAAGATCTTGCAAAACAGCTTGGGCAATAACGACCTGTCATCTTTAAGCCCGGATCACGCCAACGGCGTCGATCCGGTGATTGCCGAACGCATAGAGGTACTACGCGGGCCGTCAACCTTACTTTATGGTAGCGGCAATATCGGCGGCATTGTCAATGTCATTGATAACCGCATCCCGGAAGCCGTGCCAAACAAAATCATCGGCGGCGCAGGCGAGCAACGTTATGATTCGGCGACCGAAGAATCCGCCACCGTCTTGAAACTGGAAGGCGGTAAAGGCAACATCGCTTACCATGTGGACGGATTTTACCGCGACCAAAACAACACCCATATCGGCGGCATGGCAATTGATGAAGCCGCCGCAAGACGGCAAAACCCCATTTTTAATACGCCATCGGAAGCAATCATAAATACCGACGGCTATATCGGCAATTCGCAAGCCCGCTCGCGTGGCGGTTCGGTAGGCGCTGCCTATATTGGCGATGCAGGCTTAATGGGTGCAGCCGCCAACAACCTGGAAAAACGCTACGGTATTGCCCCGGATGGGCGCGGCGAAGCCCCAGTTAGCGTTGACCTTAAACAAACCAAATACGACATCAAAGGCCAACTTAACAACCCTTTTGCTTTTGCCGAAGAAATCCGCATGAATTTCGGTTATACCGACTACCAGCATGTCGAATTGGAAGGCAACGTACCCGGCACCACTTTTTTGAATGAATCCTTTGAAAGCCGACTGGAACTTGAACAGCACCCTATCGACAAAATGACAGGTATCTTCGGCTTTCAATCCGTCAACAGCACGTTTGAAGGCTTGGGTGAAGAAGGCCAAATCGTGCCGAAATCCGATATTGAGTCCTATGCCCTCTTCTCCGTCGAATCTTTTAACCTAGACACCGTTAAGATCGACCTGGGCGCACGGGTAGAAGGAAACACCATCGCTCCTATCAACCGTGCTAGCGTATCGTATATTCCAGTCAGCGGTTCGGCTTCCGCCTTATGGGATATTACCGAGCAACACCAAGTCAGTTTGGCATTTACCCATTCCCAACGCGCCCCGCAGATACAGGAATTGTTCTCAGATGGCTTCCATCCTGCCACCCACAGTTACGAACTCGGCAATGCCGGATTAGGTAAGGAATTATCCAATAACCTGGATTTAAGCTACCGTTTTAACAGCACCTGGATGACAGGGGAAATTAACCTGTTCCACAACTGGGTTAACGATTACATCTATCAACAACGTTCCTCTGCGTTGTTATTTGATGCAGCGAAAGGCCATTTTGTCACATCAGGGACGAACTGCGAAGACTGCTTCCCGCTGTTAAATACGCAACAAGCCGATGCCACTTTCAAAGGCTTTGAAGCGCAAACCATCTTCACGCTGATGCAAAATAACTACGGCGCACTCGACTTAACGTTATTCGGCGATTACACCCGAGGCACATTCAATAACAGGCGCGACGTGCCGAGAATGCCGCCATTACGATACGGCTTGCAACTGAGTTACGAGAAAAACGAATTTTCCACAAATGCAAGATTGACACGCGGCGAAGCGCAAACGCATCCCGGCGAGAACGAAACCGAAACTGCCGGTTACTTATTGCTGAATGTCGGCGCACAATACCGACTGGCCGATATTCAAGGTATGGATATCCTGTTTTTCGCCAAAGGCAAAAACCTGTTGAATGAAAACATCCGTAATTCAACTTCTTATTTAAGAAATTTTGCCCCGGAACCGGGGCGAAGCGGAGAACTTGGAATAAGGTTAAGTTATTAATATTTTTACGCTATTTTTAACACCATAATAACAAAAATGTTACTCACACTTATCCAGCCAACATCTGTATTTTTTACCTTTAACCACGGTTAAGAAGAAAAATTCAGTTTTGCAAAAACCAGATTATGGTCTGACATCGGCTTTCCGTTTTTCAGCGGACGGGTATCAACCAGCCATTGGCCCGTTTCAACTTTGCACGGACTTCCCACGAGGATATGGTCAATCAAACGATTCGGTTGCAAATCACCATTGCTAACCGGCTGCCGGATTAAACTGTAGGTATTGGTCAGCTCTTGCAAAGGGTCATTACCTCCCGTAATACGTTGATAACGCTCGGTATCGGCGGTTGTATTAAAATCGCCCGTAACGATGACTGGCAAATCTTTAGCGATACGGGCAATGCGTCCATGGAATAAAGCCGCACTCGGCTCTTTATTTTTACTGTTGTTGTCAAAATGAGTATTAACGAACATAAAGGTAAAACCAGAGCCTTTATCACGCAACATCGCCCAATTTACATAACGAACCATTGCCACCGGTTGAAAACCAAAGGACATCGGCAGTTCGGGGTTTGGCCCAAGCCAGAATTGCCCGGAATCCAGGAGCTCAAACCTTGCCGATTTAAACAATAAGGCCGCATCGCCGTATTGAAAGCCCCCTAGTTGATAACTGACTAACGAATATTGATTAAGCGGCGCAATCGCATTGATATCGGCATTAGATTCCATTTCCTGTAATCCGAGCAAATCGGGCGAATAATCCGCTATCCGCGCCTGAATTTCAGGAATTCTTTTTGACCAAGGTAAAAAGTTGGCGGTCGTTTTACCGTCTCGGAAACGCTTGGATAACGATTCAATCGTTGTTGAACCGTACATGACATTGAAGCTCATCACTTGCAAGTCTACCGGTTTGCAATTCAAACCAGCAACATAGCTGGCCGGATTAGGCAGCGGCCTAGCGAATCCCGCACCAGTGAATGCCGCAACATACTGGCAGCCCTGAAAACAAACCAAAGCGATGAGACTAAGAAAAAAAGTCAGCGGCACGATAAACGTACGATTTACTTTCTTGGGTAGTGAAAGAGCCCCAAAAAATGACAGAGGAAATGTAAGGTTTTTAAAGAATGATGTATCGGGCAAATCCCTCTGCAGTGATGAAAGTAAGGTGCGAACCATTCCCCCTCCAAGTTTAGGTTGGTATATGAGCTATACTAAACTTGGAGCGTTACAAAGATATTTCGAGAATGTTAAAAACCCATGAAAAACTGTATAAGGAAAAAATCTTAATCCCAGAATACGCATTCAACTTCCGACCTATGGATTATAAAGTTTTCTTATTAACTATTAATGCATGGCAATTCAACAAAGGCGGATTCAAGTAACAAGTGCAATAAGGTCACGCAGCCAGAAGGTTTGTTGGCTGCCTCTAAAATAATTTATTCGGTGACCGATAATCCCTGGTTTTTCTCGGCCTGCTGTTAGAGCGGTCCATGACGAATTTTATGTCCGCATCAGTGATCAAGCTCAAACTACTCCCTTTGGGAAAATATTACCGGATCAAAACATTGGTGTTTTCGTTGTAACCGCGCTCCCAAGCCCTCGGCAATAG
>JBGAWU010000201.1:0-5201 GCA_044227425.1 Methyloglobulus sp. | reverse complement strand
AATGAATTTGATGGCGGCAACGCCGTCGTCGAATCCGGAAATCGGTACCCAACGCAATACCTTGGCAATGAGAAACTGGCCACCGATGATGTAGAACAGGGATGAGACCGACATCAGGATCACGCAGATGACAATGCTGCCCAACTCCAGGCGGCTGCCGCGGAACAGGACGACCATCAAGGCAAAACAAATATCGGTCACCAAGCCTATCAATAAGGTAGGCAGCGCTAAATACAAACTCGGCCAGGCACGTTCCTGAATATCTGCGCCGATATTCCGCCCACTGTCGGATGTGCCAAAGTGAAATAAAAACAGGCCGACCGATTTTTGGTAAAAAATCGTATCGGTTAATTTTTCTTCCGCTTGCGCCCGGTCATTCCATAACAACGGTACGTCATAACCGTGCTGATGTTTCCAGTTGTCGATGGCCTGTTGGGTGACATGCTTTTGCCCTAGCTGCATCCGCGCCATGTCGTCCGGGCTGTTGACGATAAAAAACAGGACAAAGGTCAGGATATTCACCCCAATTAGAATGGGGATGGCATATAACAAACGTCTCGTGATGTAAGCGATCATTGCAAGGTTTTCCGGGTTTTTTTCCGAATTGAGATAACGGTAAAACTAATCAGGCCTAATAAAAGCAAGAGGATAAGCAACACAGGCCAGAGTACCGGCGTATTCCACGCCTGCCGTTGCCGCTCCCTTTCCACGGCATCAATGCGCAGATATTTAAGTGTGTTATTGGCAATGACATGCGGTTTTATATTTTGGTACCAATGATGGAATAAGGAGAATTTCTTCGGATGTAGGCCGAAAATCCAGGGTGCATCATGACGGACCTGCTCCTGCATTTGCTGGATAATCTGAAAACGTTCAGCGTTATTATCCATATTACGCATCAATTCAAACAAGCGGTCGAATTCGGGGTTTTGATAGTTTCCAGCATTTTCCCCGCCGAATTTCACTTTACTGTTGCCGCCGTATAAAAGGAAAAAGAAATTTTCCGGATCGGGATAATCGGCATTCCAGCCCCAGGCAAAAATCTGGGCATTACCGCCGCGCATTTTTTCCTGGAAGCGGTTGTAATCAGTGGCGCGGATGACCAGTTTAATGCCAAGCTTTTCGAATTGTTTGCGGTACCAACTCATCCGCGGCCTGTCGTCCACACTGGTTGAAGTACTGTCGAAATACAGGATTAAGGCTTCGTGCGACTTGGGATCGATACCGTCAGCGTAACCGGCTTCTTTCAGTAATTGTTTAGCAATATCGATTTTTTTCCGTTGCGGCTTGCCGTTAACCCAATCGTAGACATACGGGTTAATCCCGCTTTGGCCTTCTTCATAACCGAAAATCCCCGGTGGCAAGACGCCTTGCGCCGCCAGCCCGCGCTCGTTCATGAATATCGAGATATATTCTTCATAATCGATAGCGATGGAAATGGCTTGCCGCAGTTTGCGCGCTTGTTCGGAAGCGCCACCCACGACCGGATCGAGCATATTGAAACCCATGTAAAAACTCGATGTTTCAACGGACGTAAGCAGGCGGATGCCTTTTTCCTTCATGTTTTCAGTCAACTGCACCCCGCCGCTGCCGGTAAATTGCACCGCCTGGTCGAAATTATCGGAGGCGATGCCGGATGCGTCGTAGTAGCCTTGCAAGAATTTCGACCAATACGGAATTGTTTCTTTTTCCAGCGTAAAAATAACCTTGTCGATAAACGGCAAGGTTTTTCCAGAATCCACCAGCAAGCCATTAGCACTGTCTTCCGGTTCGCCTTCGGTGGGGTAGGTTTCCGGGTGGAAGTTCGGGTTTTTCTCCAGGATCATACGCCGGTTCGGGTTGTTTTCCGATAGCCAAAAAGCGCCCGTGCCAATGGGATACCAATCCAGAGTAATGTTTTTATCCGATAAACCGGGTTGATCATAAAATATATCGGCTTCCCAAGGCATCGGCGCGAAAAATGTCATCGCCAGCCAATACATAAATTGCGGGTATTTGCCATTGATACGTATACGGTATTGATAGGGGCCGGTTACTGTTACGCCCGACATAGGCACATTTTTGATAGCGGTTTTAGGGAGACGTTTAACTTTTTCCGCGAATTCGCCAAACCCCACAATATAATTCTTCATCATTTCCGCAATCGGGGATTGCGTTTTCGGATGCGCCATCCTCTTGATTTGATAAACATAATCTTCAGCTATCAATTCCCGTGTGCCGGTTTGGTTGAAGTCGGCAAGCGTATTGACCGCATTGACCTGGTTTTGATCGAGGTGGTGATAGGCAAATTCCCCATTCGCTGTTTTCGCCAAAGCGGGGTGTGGCTGGTAACGGATGCCGGGTTTAATGGTGATAAGGTAATCGGTAAAGGCAATGTCTTTTATGTCGGCGTCTGCCTTTAAAAATCCGCCTTGGTTATCCAGATAACTGAGTTCCGGCAGCTTTTGCGCGGTTAAAGGTATCAGCTGATAAGGTCGATTCAGGTAATGGTATTGAAAAGGCGGTTCGTATATCTGGGCAATAAAGGCATATTCGTTTTCGCTGTACGCCACTGCGGGGTCAAAATGTTTCGGTCTTTCCTCGAACGACTGGTACAAAATCGCCTGATGGCTTTGTGCCCTAGGATAAGGGTTATTGAGCTGGCTAAGGTCGCAACCGGCCAACAACAGCGCGATAAAAATGAGTATTTGGTACAATGTCGGCAAAGTGGTCAATAAAGCAGTTCAATTTGGTTTTGGTTATTTAAAACGGGTCTTCAGAAATATTAAGCCGTTCGTACGGGGGGCTTGCAGAAGGTCAGACACATAATTTGCTTATACTTCCTAATCCCACTGCGTGATGGCGGTTCGACAAGGCTCTCCTGAGCAAAATCGAAAGATTCACCGCGAACGGTTTAATTGGGTTTCCAGGCACAGCTTTTGACCTATTTTAACAATAAATAAATCGCTAACAATAAATACATGAGGAGATAACAATGGGTTTTATGCAGGGCAAACGGGTTTTAATCGTAGGATTGGCGAGCAACCGCTCGATCGCATGGGGAATCGCCCAGGCAATGCACCGCGAAGGTGCGGAATTGGCCTTCACCTTCCAGAATGAAAAATTGCAAAGCCGCGTGGAAGAAATGGCGGAACAATGCGGCTCTAACATTACGATTGAATGCGATGTCAGCATCGACGAACACATCGATACCGTTTTTGAGAAACTCGGCCAACATTGGGACGGGCTGGATTGCATCGTACATTCAGTTGCGTTCGCCCCGCGCGATGCGCTCAACGGCGATTATGTCGATGTCACCACGCGGGAAAATTTCAGGATCGCGCACGATGTCAGTTCCTACAGCTTTACTGCCTTAGCTAAAGCGGGCAGGGTGATGATGGCAGGGCGCAACGGCTCCTTGTTGACCTTAACTTACTTGGGTGCGGAGCGCGCAATCCCCAATTACAACGTGATGGGCGTCGCTAAAGCCAGCTTGGAAGCGAATGTGCGTTATATGGCAGTGGCGTTAGGGCCGGAAGGCACCCGCGTTAATGCCATTTCCGCAGGTCCTATCCGTACGCTGGCGGCATCTGGCATCAACGATTTCAAAGCTATGCTGAATAAAGCGGCGGATGCCGCGCCGCTGCGCAAAAATGTGACGATTGAAGAAGTGGGCAATGCGGCGGCGTTTATGTGTTCCGACTTGGCTTCTGGCATTACCGGCGAAATTACGTATGTCGATTGCGGTTATAACATCGCGGGTTTGGCGGCGGTTTAAGCTATCTGGGTCGGGCATGTAGTTATGCCCGACAATTCAGGGCGGGATAAAAGCCCGGCTTGGCGATTAAAAGGATAAGATAACGATAATTTCACCTTCGATCCGTCTGTGTTATCGTGGCGCTGTCGAATTCTCCAGAAGCTTGTTATGTATAAGACGGTTATCGCTCATCAAGCCTACGACTTTAAAACGCTCCATAACCTGATGGCTAAGGCGTCGCCTGCGCGTTCCGGTGATTATCTTGCCGGGATAGGGGCGGCTAATAATCTTGAACGGATTGCCGCGCAATGGGTGTTGGCTGATGTTCCGCTCAAGCAATTTCTTAATGAAGCTTTGATACCTTATGAACAGGATGAAGTCACCCGCTTAATCATCGATGGGCATGACAGTGCCGCCTTTGCAACGGTCAGCCATTTGACCGTCGGGGATTTTCGCAACTGGTTGCTGTCGGAACACGCCACGACGGATGTGTTGGCAGAAATCGCGCCGGGATTAACGCCGGAAACGGTGGCTGCGGTTTCCAAAATAATGCGAATCCAGGATTTGATCCTGGTTGCCCAAAAGTGCCGCGTTGTCACCCGTTTTCGAAATACCATCGGTTTGGCAAGCCGTTTGTCTACACGCTTGCAACCGAACCATCCGACCGATAGCCCTGCTGGTGTAGCAGCAAGTATTCTGGACGGCTTATTGTACGGTTGCGGCGATGCGGTTATCGGCATTAATCCGGCTTCCGACAATCTGGAAGCGATTTTACGCTTGCTGCACATGCTGGATGGCGTGATTGCACGTTATCAAATCCCTACGCAATCTTGCGTGCTGGCACATGTGACCATGACACTGAAAGCTATTGAGTTGGGTGCGCCGGTCGATCTGGTTTTTCAATCCATTGCCGGTACGCAAAGGGCTAATGACAGTTTCGGCATCAACCTTAATTTATTGCAAGAAGCCCATGATGCCGCATTAGAGCTAGGGCGTGGAACAGTAGGCAATCATTGCATGTACTTTGAAACCGGACAGGGTAGTGCACTGTCTGCGAATGCCCACGAAGGATTGGATCAACAAACCTGTGAAGCAAGGGCTTATGCGGTGGCACGCAAATTCAAGCCATTGTTGGTTAATACTGTGGTCGGCTTTATCGGCCCGGAATATCTCTACGACGGAAAACAGATCATCCGTGCCGGACTGGAAGACCATTTCTGTGGCAAATTACTGGGTTTGCCGATGGGTTGCGATGTCTGCTACACCAACCATGCCGAAGCCGACCAGGACGATATGGATATGCTGCTGACACAGCTAGGCGTTGCCGGATGCACGTTTTTTATGGGCATACCCGGTGCGGATGATGTAATGCTTAATTATCAATCCACTTCGTTCCATGATGCGCTGTATCTGCGGCAAGTTTTGGGTTTACGGCCCGCGCCCGAGTTTGAACAATGGCTGCAAC
>JBGAWU010000200.1:0-5216 GCA_044227425.1 Methyloglobulus sp. | reverse complement strand
AAGTTGGTCGGACGATATGCGCTGACCGCGGGTTAATTCTTTTAATTTCTCATAGGGCTTTTCAATACCGTAACGGCGCATCACGGTTTGGATGGGTTCGGCAAGCACTTCCCAATTGGCGTTTAGGTCGGCTTCCAGTGCATCGGGGTTGATCTGCAATTTAGAAATTCCTTTTAAGGTCGCTTGGATAGCAATGCTGGTATGGGCAATTCCAACACCGATATTGCGCAAAACTGTTGAATCGGTCAGGTCGCGCTGCCAGCGGGAAACCGGTAGCTTTTCTGCCAAGAACCCAAATAAGGCATTCGCTAAGCCGAGGTTGCCTTCCGAGTTTTCAAAATCAATCGGATTGACTTTATGTGGCATCGTCGATGAACCCACTTCCCCCGCTATGGTTTTTTGCTTGAAATACCCCAAGGATATATAACCCCAAACATCGCGGTCGAAGTCGATCAAAATCGTATTAAAACGCGACAAGGTATGGAAAAACTCGGCAATGTAATCGTGCGGTTCGATTTGGATAGTGTAGGGATTGAACGTTAAACCTAACGATTCGACAAAGTTTTTTGCAAAATTAGCCCAATCGACTTTAGGATAAGCCACGCAATGGGCATTGTAATTACCGACTGCGCCATTGATTTTCCCCAAAATTTGTACCGCTTCCAATTGTTGCATTTGCCTTTGTAAACGGTAAGCGACATTGGCTAATTCTTTGCCTACCGTGGTCGGGGTTGCCGATTGCCCATGAGTGCGCGACAGCATCGCTTGGCCTGCATTATCTAAAGCGCATTTTTGGATCGCCCGGATACAGGTTTGCATTTGCTGCGCCATGACTTGGCGACCTTCTTTAAGCATCAAACCATAAGAAAGATTGTTTATATCCTCAGAGGTGCAGGCAAAGTGAATAAATTCACCGACTTGTTCAAGCTCCGTCTGCCCGGCAATTTTCTCTTTCAAAAAATATTCAATGGCCTTGACATCATGGTTAGTTGTTTTTTCGATCTGCTTAATCCTTTCTGCATCAGCCAGTGAAAATCCAGCCACAATGGTTTCGAGGACAGTATTGGCGGCGTCGCTAAAAGGGCTGACTTCGATAATTTCCGGATGCTTGGACAACGCTTGCAGCCAGCGTACTTCAACCAGAACACGGTACCGTATTAATCCGTATTCGCTGAAAATAGGCCTTAATTCTTCTACTTTATCGGCATAACGGCCATCGATGGGTGAAAGGGCTGTTAAGTTAAAATGGCTCATGTGGGTTCCGGTTATTATTTTAAAATTCTGTTGTATTAGATCTCGATTCGATAATGCCACCGCCAAGACAAACATCGCCCTGATAGAACACCACGGATTGGCCTGGCGTGATGGCGCGTTGCGGTTCGACGAATATCGCCCGGCAGCGGTCTTTGCCAATAGGTTCCAGGTGACAGGCTTGATCGGTTTGCCGATACCGGGTCTTGGCATTGCAAGCGATAGCCTCGGTTAACGGCTGGTTGCTGCACCAGTCTAATTGGCTTGCTTCCAGTGTGTTATGGAGCATGACAGGATGGTGGTGGCCTTGACCGACAATCAAGATATTATTCGTTAAATCTTTATCGAGCACATACCACGGTTCGTCCGGCGCGTCTTTGACACCGCCAATTCCTAAGCCCTGACGCTGCCCAAGCGTGTAATACATTAACCCTTGGTGCTTGCCGATAAGCATCCCTTCCGGGGTTTTCATCAGGCCGGGCTGCGCGGGTAAATAACGCTGTAAAAACTCGGTAAACTTACGCTCGCCGATAAAGCAGATGCCGGTGCTATCTTTCTTTCTGCAATTATCAAATCCGGCTTCTTGCGCGATCTTTCTGATTTCCTTTTTATACAAATGACCAATCGGGAACAAGGTATGGGCTAACTCTCGCTGCCCCAACGTGTATAAAAAATAACTTTGCTCCTTATCCGGGTCTATACCTTTAAGTAAAAAGTAGTCCCCATCTTTCCCGCCAATCCTTGCATAGTGGCCGGTCGCAATCGCATCCGCCCCTAATTCCTGCAGGGCGTAATCCAGGAACGCCTTAAATTTGACGTGTTTGTTGCAAAGGATATCGGGGTTAGGTGTACGCCCGGCTTTGAATTCGGACAAAAAGACTTCGAAGACTTCGTCCCAATATTCGCTGGAGAAATTAACGGTTTTTAATTCAATACCGAGCGTATCGCAGACTTGTTGCGCATCGGCAAGATCTTGCATGGCGGTACAATAGTCTGTACCGTCATCCTCTTCCCAGTTCTTCATGAACAAGCCGGTGATTTTGTAACCTTGTTCAAGCAATAATAAAGCCGTGACGGAAGAATCAACACCGCCGGACATGCCGACGACGATATGTTTAGACATGTTTCAAATCGAGGAAAGACTTAATAAACGACAAAGGATAACGTTGGCCTTCAAGGTATTCATCGACCGCAATTAAAACCAGAGGACTCCGTAAGCGGTGTTTTTGCCTATGGATTTCTTCCCGGCTTAACCAGTGCGTAGCAACGATACCTTCATCAAGCACTTGCTCAGGATTGTGGCTATGACATTGGCCGGAAAACAGGCATCTCAAAAAGGTAGGCTTCTGCGGACTTTTACGCCAGAGTTGGATCGAAACAACATGCTCCGGTTCAAACTGCCAGCCCGATTCTTCATAAACCTCGCGTTTGACCGCATCAATAAGGCTTTCATTTTCCTCAAGATGCCCGGCAGGTTGATTAAACCGCAAACCATTGGAAGTGTGCTCCTCTACCAGTAAAAACCGGCCATCACGCTCAATAACAGCAGCAACCGTAACGTGCGGTTTCCACACCATCATTTAACCCAACAAAAAAATCTTATTTTACTCGATTTATCGGGCTTAATTCGCAAAGTTTTGAACTAATCGCAGGCAATATGTCAAAACCACGAATTCTTCATAGATTGACGTATTGCCCATTCATGGTAATTTTATTATTGTTATAATGAAGTTGAATTAAGCCATAAACGGCGCTATGTTTAGGATGTAACTTTAAATAACAGATAGCCATGTCGGAATTTGAGCCTTTTAAAGATAATGACCAAGGGTTGGCTGTCCAGCCAGCTAAGCCGATCCTCAAAAAGCCGCCTTTGTATAAAGTCATTTTACTCAATGACGATTTCACACCCATGGGTTTCGTTATCGATATTTTGATGCATTTTTTCGGTATGGCGGAAGACAAGGCAACCCGTGTGATGTTGCAAATCCATACCCAAGGTGTTGGCGTATGCGGCACCTATACAAAAGATGTTGCTGAGACTAAAGTTTGTATTGTGAACGAATATTCGCGGGAGCATCAGCACCCGTTATTATGCTCAATGGAAGAAATGTAATCTGGAGCTTATTATGTTAAGTAAAGAGTTGGAAGTGACATTGAACAATGCCTTCAAAAATGCCCATGACAAGCGGCATGAATTTATTACTGTCGAGCACTTGCTGCTGGCTCTACTTGACAACTCCTCCGCCGAAGCCGTTATGCTGGCGTGCGGCTGCGATATCAAATCCCTGCGCGGGCAGTTGGCCCAATTTATCGACGAAACCACTTCCCTGATTCCCGATGGCGTCCAACGGGATACCCAACCCACACTTGGTTTTCAACGCGTCTTGCAACGCGCCGTATTCCATGTACAGGCTTCCGATAAAAAAGAAGTGACCGGAGCGAACCTTTTTGTCGCCCTGTTCAGCGAACAAGATTCCCATGCGGTTTATTTGCTGAACAAGCAAGACATCTCTAGGCTTGATGTCGTGAACTATCTCGCTCACGGCATTTCCAAACTCGACCAGGACAATTCATCTTCTGAAGATCAAGGCTCGGGTTCTAATGCACAAGATGCGGAATCGGCTGGCAGCCCATTAGAGAAATACACGGTTAACCTGAATGAAGAAGCCATCAAGGGCCGGATCGACCCTCTTATAGGCCGCGAACTGGAAGTTGAGAGAACCATCCAGGTACTTTGCCGTCGCCGGAAAAACAATCCATTGCTCGTCGGTGAAGCAGGCGTCGGTAAAACTGCAATTGCCGAAGGTTTGGCAAAACGTATCGTTGAAGAAAACGTACCGGATATTCTATTGAACCATGTTATCTATTCCCTCGATTTAGGCGCCCTCGTAGCCGGAACTAAATATCGCGGCGATTTTGAAAAACGCCTGAAAGCGTTGATAAACCATCTCAAAATTCGTCCGGACGCCATCCTGTTCATCGATGAAATACATACGATTATCGGTGCCGGTTCCGCATCGGGTGGCACAATGGACGCTTCCAACCTGATAAAGCCCATGCTGGCATCCGGACAATTACGCTGCATCGGCTCGACAACCTACAATGAATACCGCGGTGTTTTCGAGAAAGACCATGCGTTAGCCCGTCGGTTCCAGAAAATCGACATTCTGGAACCTTCCATTGAAGAAACCGTATTGATTTTAAAAGGATTGAAATCGCGTTTCGAGGAGCATCACAATGTTAAGTACTCGAATGAAGCGCTTCGCCTAGCCGCAGAATTATCCGACCGCTATATTACCGACCGTCATTTGCCTGATAAAGCAATTGATGTGATCGATGAAGCAGGGGCGAAACAAAGGATGATGTCCGAAAGCGAACGTAAAGCCGTGATCGGCGCTAATGAGATTGAAGAAATCGTGTCCAAAATCGCCAGGGTACCTGCGAAATCGGTTTCCACAAATGATATTGAAAAACTGGCCAACCTTGAGAAAAACCTCAAAATGCTGGTTTTTGGTCAAGATGAAGCTATTTCCGCATTGGCAACAGCGATCAAACTTTCTCGCGCCGGACTTCGGGAAGCGCAAAAAACTATCGGTTCTTTCTTATTTTCAGGGCCGACCGGCGTAGGAAAAACGGAAGTCACCCGGCAGTTAGCCAAAGTGTTAGGCATCGAACTGATCCGTTTCGATATGTCCGAATATATGGAGCGCCACACCGTTTCTAGGTTGATCGGCGCGCCTCCGGGTTACGTCGGTTTCGACCAAGGCGGATTGTTGACCGAACAAGTCACCAAGCACCCCCATGCTGTCTTATTACTCGATGAAATTGAAAAAGCACATCCCGACGTGTTCAATATTCTGCTCCAGATTCTGGATGACGGCCGGCTTACCGACGGTCATGGCCGCACGGTGGATTTCAAAAACACGGTGGTAATCATGACATCAAATGTGGGCAGCCAATGGATT
>JBGAWU010000001.1:2048-29474 GCA_044227425.1 Methyloglobulus sp. | reverse complement strand
CAAAACACTGGACAATTTGTCTATGATAAGTTTCTGATGCATGCGAATTCCCTGAAGTTAATTATGCAGCATCAACCAATTCACGAATTTCGCGGGCAGCTTCGGCTGGTGATGGCGCTCCGTAAATAGCAGCACCCACTACGATAATGTTGGCGCCAGCATGGACAACATCTTGTACAGTCGATTGCTTAATTCCACCAGCAACTGAAATGCGGACTGGCAAACCTAATCTAGCGATATCGCCTAAATCAGCAAAAGGAGTGTGGCCTGCGGCTTGGGCGTCAAGACCGGTGTGGACACCAACGATTTGTGCACCAAGGTCAGCAGAAGCTCTAGCACAGCCTAACTTGTCATCAACGTTGATAAGGTCGATTTGGGCTTCTGCACCGTGTGCATTCGCCGCTTTTACAACACCAGCAATGGTTGCCAAGCCAGAAACACCTAAAACGGTACAAATATCTGCGCCCGCTGCGTAGAATGGGGTAGCTTCGTATTCGCCAGCATCCATTGTTTTCAGGTCAACAAGAATTAATTTGTCAGGGAATCTTGCGCGTAATTCTTTTACGAGATTAACGCCGTTGTGTTTAATGCAAGGGGTTCCGATTTCAAAAATATCAACATAAGGAGCTACTTGGGTAGCAAGCCCTACAGTTGCGTCGAAATCTAAAGAATCTAATGCCATTTGGATTAATGGTTTTGCCATGGTACGTGCTCCGAAGGTTTATAATAATAGTTGCTTACATATTCGTTATGCGGCGGTAACTTTAAAGTACAAAGGGGACGGATGTCAATGCCAATTACTCAATCGCACAATGTTGACAACATAAGAAATCCCCTATCTTTTGAACAGTTTTTATAACCGTTAACACCCTTTCTTTCAGAGAAGTAACTTTAATAATTGGCGCTAGTTATTAGCGATACAAAACAGTAATTTTTTACTTTTCTGGAAATTCCGAACATATCCTGATGTCCGCCGCATTTTTAACAGCAATTTTACAGCGTTAAATAACATTCCATTTATTGTGCTGATTGCGCGCAAAATCACCGGAATTTTTGGATGCAATATGCTTTAGAAACACAGCATTTCCTTATTGACAAGCATTAAAATCTACGCCAACCATTCAATCACATGATCTTCGTAATCGGCAACTTGATCCTCAGGAATTGCAAAAACTTTTATCGAAACACCCGCATCAACAACACTCGCCAATTTACCCGACACCAAAGGATGCCAAGCAGGAAGGCTATTTCCTTCTGCCAGCAAGCGATAAGCGCATGTTGACGGCAACCATTTAAACTGTTCAGCCTCCATTTTCTTCAAATCCAAACACTCAGGCACATACTGCTTACGGTTTTCATATTGTGTACATCGACACTTATTGAAATCGAACAACCGGCAGGCAACACTGGTATATAAAATTTTGCCAGTATCTTCATCCTCAAGCTTATGGAGACAGCACTTACCACAACCGTCACATAACGATTCCCATTCATCGTGTGTCATGTCTATCAATGCCTTGTCTTGCCAAAAAGCCATCAGCGCCTCCTTTAGAGTTTAAAACTGTTAAAAAAACGGTCTTTTTCATATTTTTTAGGAAAAGCCTCAAGCGGCCATCATAATGAACTTAATTCGATTTACCCGTATTGACTCAGCGTCGATGTAATTTAACTCAAAACAACCCGTTAAATATCCGGTTGATTTGGCATCCAACCAACCGCAAATTTTTAACATTTGCAGGATTAGTCTAGGCTTTCAACCTGCTTGTTTAAGCCCCAAAGACCCTATATAAGGGATTTTTTAATTAATGTATAACATTTACTAATTGGTCTATAATTATGTTTTATTAATATTTCTATTACGGGTTTCAACATGGCTGCTGTTCTAGAAGAAAAAACATTTCGCAGTTTACGGGAAGTAGCCATTATGGTTTTCTTTTCCGGTTCAATATTTTTCCTTATTTCCCTCGTCACCTACAATAACGAAGACGGTGGCTGGACCCATAGTAGCACAGTACAAACCGCCAGCAATGCGGGAGGCGTTATCGGTGCATGGCTTGCGGATTTTTGTCTGAGCTTCTTCGGCGTGGTAGCCTATCTGTTACCTTTCGTTATTATAAGGCATGCGTATTTCGCCTATATCAGCAAACAGGAAAACCGGAAAAATACTTTAGTGATACTGCACTGGCTGGGGTCACTTATCGCTATCGTCTCAAGCGCCGCCTTATTTTACCTGCACGTATTAAGGGTTGGAATCGAACTCCCCGGCAGCTCGGGCGGCATTATAGGACAGGAAATTGGCGATGCGTTATTGTTGATGTGCGGTAATTCCGGTGCAACTTTATTGCTGATTGCTTCACTGCTTGCCGGTATTACCCTGGCGACACAGTTATCTTGGTTAACTGTCATCGACCTCATTGGCAAATATACATTCTTATTTGTGACCACCGTCTCCCGTTTTTTCGTATTAGTCCTGCAAAGCCATCACGACAAACCTACACCATCACTAATTGTCGAATCTAGCGAAACCGAAACAGCCGTACCAGCAAAACCATTTTTACCGTCAGCCGTTACCCAAACCGCATCTGCCAGGACAATTAAAGCCGCGCCCAAACCAATTGCCCAATCGACTAATTTACCGCCCTTGCCTTCTGCCATTTTTGGTACTGGTGAAAAAAGCATTACCGTTAAAAAACCCGTAGATACCCCGAAGAAGCATGGCAGCACCGAAACCACCGAAGCCAAAGGCGAGGTATTGCCTCCCTTAACCTTGTTGGACAATAGGGAAACACGGGTCAAAGGTTACACCCAAAGCGACCTTGAGGAAATGTCACGGTTGGTTGAAGACATACTCGCCGACTTCAATGTCTCGGTAGAAGTTGTGGGATTTCTGCCCGGCCCCGTCATCACCCGTTTTGAATTACAACCGGCTGCCGGCGTTAAAGTAAGCCGTATCAGTGGGTTATCGAAAGATCTTGCAAGGGCTTTATCCGTCACCAGTGTACGCATCGTAGAGGTTATTCCAGGCAAACCGGTTATTGGTCTTGAGATTCCTAACCGTGAACGCGAAATGGTTAATTTGCGCGATTTAATGGCTTCACGTGCGTTTGAAAAAGCTTCATCCCTATTAACCCTAGCGATGGGGAAAGATATTTCAGGCCAACCTTTGGTCGCCGACCTAGGCAAAATGCCGCATGCGCTGGTTGCCGGAACAACCGGGTCAGGTAAATCGGTCGCAATTAACTCCATGATCCTGAGTTTGCTGTACAAAGCGAAGCCTGAGCAAGTCAGGATGATTATGATAGACCCGAAAATGCTCGAGCTTTCAGTCTACGAAGGCATTCCCCACCTGTTGACACCGGTCGTCACCGACATGAAAGAAGCGCATAATGCACTGCGCTGGGCAGTAGGCGAAATGGAACGGCGTTATAAATTAATGTCTAAAATGGGCGTGAGAAATCTCGCTGGATTCAATCAATTGATCGAAGACGCAACTGCCCGTGGCGAAACAATTCGTGACCCATTGTTCAAAATGCTGAATCCATTGAGTGAAATCGACGAGATACCCGCACTTTCAACACTCCCCAGCATTGTCATCATCATTGACGAACTCGCCGACATGATGATGATTGTTGGCAAAAAAGTGGAAGAATCCATCGCACGCTTGGCGCAAAAAGCGCGCGCCGCCGGCATCCATCTGTTACTGGCGACGCAACGCCCGTCCGTTGACGTGCTTACCGGCTTGATCAAAGCAAACGTACCCACCCGGATTTCTTTTCAAGTATCGTCCCGCATCGACTCGCGGACAATCCTCGACCAAGGCGGCGCCGAAGCACTGCTCGGTAACGGCGATATGCTGTTCCTGCCCTCCGGCACCAGTATTCCTATTCGTGCACACGGTGCTTTTGTTGACGATAACGAGGTGCACCGGGTCGTTGAGTTCTTGAAACAAACAGCGCCGCCGAATTATTTGACAGAAATAACCCAAGAAACCTTTGAGAACAGCGATGGCTTCGGTTCTTCAGGCGGCAGCTACAGTAGCGACCCTGAATCCGACAGTTTGTACGATCAAGCCGTCCAATTTGTCACCGAATCGCGCAAAGCATCAATATCCAGTATTCAGCGCCGTTTCAAAGTCGGCTATAACCGGGCGGCCACCATGATCGAAGACATGGAAGCGGCTGGGATTGTTACCCCTGCTGAAACAAACGGTACACGTGTTGTATTGGCACCGGCCCCTGTGCGGGATTAATGCAGTCCTTTAGCCGACAACATATTGCCCTGCAATTACTTTCAATGATATAAAACCGATTTTTTAAAACGGATGCATCGGTGATCCCAGTCAAGTTAGGATCACCTTCATTGCACAACATTCCTATAAGATAGATTTCTTGCATCTGGCGTTTTACGTATAGCGCTGCTCATAAAAACATTGGCAGTCATGCAACAAATGAAAAAAGATGATTTTCTAACTTTATGCCAAAAGGCTGATTCATTCGTTGTAAGTGGTCATTTTGACCAAGCGGATTTAATTTATCGTGATTTAATTGCCAACTACCCTAAAAAAGTGGCCGGTTACGTCGGATTAGCCCGAATAGCCTCAAAACAGAGAAATCACAGACTCACCTTAAATCGATGCGATAAATTTATTCAACGATTCCCAAATGATCTTACCCTGATCTAGCAGACACTTGGCTAAGAGAGTAATCTCTGAAACCGAGGTCAACAATGAAAACCAAAAAAGAAGAAATACCGGCACGGTCTGCCTACAAAAGATATACCGCACCATTTAAAGAACAAGCTTTAGAACTCGCTGGTCGTGACGGCATCCCCAAGGTGGCGCAGGATTTAGGGGTAGCGGAGGCGACCTTGTATGCCTGGAAGGCAAAACGTCGGCAAACCGGGCAACCCTTTGAAGACCAAAAGCTCCAACAAGCTGAACTGGCGAGGCTTAAGCGCGAGAACGCGCGATTGGAAGAGGAAGTGGCCTTCTTAAAAAAGGCGGCAGCGTACTTCGCGAAACTGCCCAAGTGAAGTACGCCATGATAAAAACGAATGAAATGCACTTCCCAGTAGGCATGATGTGCCGCCTGCTGTTGGTTTCCCGTGGCGGTTATTATGCCTGGAAACGCAGGCCGCCCTCAGCGAGGGAACAATCTGCCCGTTTGTTGAAGATTGAAATCAAGCGGGTGTTTGACGATGAAAAAGGGCGGGCTGGTGCGCCCAGGATCGCCCGGCGACTGCAGGACGAAGGCAAACCAGCCGGCCGGCACCGTATAGCCAGGATCATGAAGGACAACGGCTGGCGGGCGAAGGCGGCCAGGAAATACAAGGCGACCACCAACAGCAAGCACTCATTGCCAGTAGCCCCTAACTTATTAGGACAGGATTTCAGCGCAGACAAGCCCGACCAAAAGTGGGTGTCGGATATCACTTATATCTGGACGGAGGAAGGCTGGCTGTACCTGGCGGTCGTGCTTGAGCTTTATTCGAGGCGGGTCATAGGCTGGGCAACCTCGGAACGGATGACAGCAGCGCTGGTGTGTGATGCCCTCATCATGGCGTTATGGGACCGGAAGATGCCAAGGGGCGTGATAGTCCACTCCGACCGGGGCAGCCAGTATTGTTCAGCCGTTTACCAGAAGCTGTTCAGAAAACACCGGCTGATTTGCAGCATGAGCAAGAAGGGCGACTGTTATGACAATGCCGCCATGGAAAGCTGGAACCACAGCTTCAAGGTCGAAGCGGTGCATGGCGAACGGTTTAGCACCCGATCCGAGGCCAAGCACCAAGTGTTCGAATACATCGAAGTGTATTACAATCGCAAACGGCTTCATTCAGGACTGGGCTATCTCAGCCCGGAAGCGTTTGAAGCCAAAAAAGTCGCTTAGTGGAGTGTCCGTGAAATCCGGGCAAGATCAGTTCAGCAACGGCCGCATCGCCTGTACAGCCAAAAACCTCATTACGGTCACAGGCGAGTATTATTTGGGAAACAACTGTTATATAAGGCTCTGTTTTATCGAAGAAGTAAATTAAAAAATTCGCATCAAAATAAATGCGTTGCCCTTGTATTTTCGCGAGCAGTGCGTCTACTTTGCCCATTCGTTATGAAGGTTATGAATAGTTGTATCAACTTCTTGTGTCGTTTTACCCCAGGCACCAGAAAATAACCCTGCATATGAGAGTACGTCGTCTTTTTTTGGGTTAGGGTTTATCGGTTTAAAAATAATAACCCCGTTCATGTAATCCACATCGAATTTGCAATTTTCTGTCAGGTGGGCTTGTTCGACAATGCTTGCAGGGATGGTCACTTGATTTTTGCTACGCATCTTCACTTCAGGCATAAAAAACCTCCATAGAGTCAGAAAGTAAGAAATATAAAACCTATTCCTACTCATTATAAAGAGGATTGTACTGATGTCAAAATTATAGTCAACAATAGTGGGAAGCAACTAAAACAGGTAGCGTTTAAACAAACGACAAACATTTTCATAACTGCTTATCTGCTAATATACATCTCGCTATGGCTTTAATAAATGTTACACAATCAGAAGCCAAACAAGAGGCTGCAGTGAAACGGGCAATCATCAGCGTTGTGCCGGATTATTTTGCCTGGCCAGCCGAGATTCAAGAACGTTATAGGGCTACCATGCCTGATGAAGACCATCTCCGCATTCGCCAAGTATTGCTCAAAGCTCTTTTTGATATCAAAACCACTAATCGTGAAGACTTAGAAGCGGCACTTGATAGGTTCAACGACGGGCAGTATCTTCTTCTGAACAGCGCGATGCTCCAACTTACAGGGATAGGCGATGACTATTTATTCCTGAATGAAAGTATGGCTGAAAACACCAGCCTACTCGATTTCGAGACAGTTTACGATTATGACTATGCCGATCATCTTTTTCAGGAATCCATGCGCCAAAAGGATGATCCCACCTATACCGCTAAACCGTATAGGGGTACCTTATACTATCGGTGGGCTCGATTGCATATCAATGGGGCATTCCATTATGCCAATCTCTGTTTGCTGGCGAGTTACGTGAACAGCAAACTCGAAGAGTTCGGCTTTGACAAAATCAATGAATTGATTCCACATAATTATGTCGACGGTAAAAACCACGGCAAACGGGAAGGACAAGGTTCTATCTTTGATATGCGGATCGATGCCGGAGGCCTTGAAGCGCAGTTAGAAGAACTAAAAGACCGGTATTACAAATATTTGATTTCACGTTGTGAAGTTATATCGGACGACTTTGATGCCAAAGCGCCGAAACGGCTATATCTGGTCGATGCAAGCACGGAAACTGAGCCGCACATGGATATTATTTTCACTGACAAAACTGCATTGCAAGCCGTGAGTTTTCGGCAGTTCATGAAAGATTGCCAAGCCATCAAGGGTGATCCAGGGGAATTGACAGAATTGGTTGAAAAGGAGTCTCAGGCGGCGCTTGGCTTTCTTGAGCAGTCCCACCAGGACATTATTACAAATTTCGATCCTAAGGTTGTAAAACTTCGCAAGAAGATGAAGATTATAATTTCCGATGCCGCAGCGAAAGATCTGTTTTAACAAGCCTTGCATTCTGCACTCCGAAACAACTTAGAAGATATATAAAAAACAATTAGTTATAAAATAATTATCGTTTCTCCAAAGGAGACTGTGGCTCCTATCAACCATTTCAGGAAGATCGGCCAATTGCCGCCAATCAAGCCTTCTGAAAGCCGAGATTGAAAACAGGGTAAACAGACCTTCGGTTTCGTTAAAATTTGCCTAAAACTGTAGATCGCGGCCTTCGGCGATTTCGCCAATGGCTTGGGCTTTGGACAGGATGTCGAGAATGGCCTGTTCTAATTGGGATATGCCCATATCGACGATCTCCGCCACTTGGTGGGAGCCTGACCCCGAAACTCCAACGCCGCTTTTCCCAACATGCAGGTTTTCTACTCATTAATGGTTCTTTCAATCAATTGATCGAATAATTTCCTTAATAATGCCTGGGCAAAATTAGCTTCTGGCAAAAACTTGGAATGCTTGAACAACATGCCGGTGTCGCGGAAATGCCTCAGCGCTTGCAGGTAGAGTTCGTGCTTACTGCCAAAAGCCGAATAAAAACTGCCCATGCCGATGCCTATGGCGGACAAAAGTTCGGTCATCGATGCACCCTTGTAGTCTTTACTCCCAAATACTCCATGGCGCTGGCTTGTCTAGCAGCAAATTCGCGTGTTCTCATGGACTTTGCGCTAATTCTTTCTGTTCCATTTAGTACAGAATCAGCCAACAAAAAAGCATCAAGTCAATAGCCAGTTAGGTTTGCGCAGGATACGAATCCCAACAAGGCGCTGAGACTCAGTTTGATCAACCAACGCAACGAATAATTGCAACTTTGAATTTTCGTCATCATCTCTGTCTAAATTTCTGGTTCAGCGCATTGAAAATCAAAAACCAGCCGAAATTCCTTTTGTCCCGACCAGGAATACGGTGATCAATTGAACCAGCAAAAAAAGCAGGCCAAGTACCAGCAAGAAATTTTTAATGTCTTTCATGATAACCACCTCAAATACCGATAAAATTCTGGCTGCGAAAAAATTTGCCATTCAATAGATAACATTTAGTCGATTAACATAAAATCGCATCATTACCTTTCTTAAACAGGCTATTCATTTTTTCTTGCCGTTTTCATCCTATGGCAATTCAAGCGCAACAGTAAAATACCGTTTAACTATACATCCATAGGATTCATTTATGGCTTAACAGGGCCAGCAGATTCTTAACTTCAGGTTTCTTGGGACTTTGGGTGAAATGAATCGCATATACCTTACGGCTGATTTCGGGATTGGACAGGCAACGGTGACGGACATCGCCAGCATGGGCTGGAAGGCTGTATTCCGGCATCAGCGCCACACCTAAACCAGCCCGGACTAAATTAACGATCCACTCCTCACTGTTACTTCGGTAAGCGGCGTAGAGGTTAACTTCCTGGTTCTGGCATATCGCCCTTAATCCCTCCCTTAATTCGCAGTTCAGCCGATCAAGATAAGGTTCGGACTGGATATCCTTAAGCTCAATATGGCTCAAATGGTTAAGACGGTGGCTATTATTGAACACCACCCGGTATTTTTCGGTATACAACAAAGTTGACTCATAGGGCGAACCCAGCAAATGTAAGGGGGCGCTGATAACCAAATCCAGCATGTCGGTTTCCAGTTGTTGCAGCAAGGCGTTTTCGCTGTCCACAATCAGTTCCAATTCAATATTGGGAAATTCCTGCTGATAATGGGCAAAAATAGGGCTTAATCGCTGCGCCCCTATGGTCGCCATCAGTCCTATCCGCAAGGGAATGTTGTTTAACCGGGTGAAGCGAACTGCGTCGGCCTTAGTGGTCGCGGCCTCTTTGTGAATTCTGCGGAAGTTCGGCTCAACCATCCGTCCCAACGTAGTCAGCAAGCAACCGGTGCGTTCGCGGGTGAATAATTCCCCGCCCAACTCTTCTTCCAATTTTTTGATGGCCAGGGTCAGTGACGGTTGAGACACGTAGCTGAACTGCGCCGCACGAGTAAAACTGCCGTGGTCGCAAACGGCCAAAAAATAGCGGATTTGGTGCATTTCCATCGTGCGGTTCACAAGGTTATATAGACGAAAACTATTTTTTCATAGGTAATTTGTATTTTACAAGCCCTATAAATAAAGGATAGCATTGCCATCACCATAAACAAACTCTATAAAAGTGAAAATATATGAGAGCAGCCAAATTAATCGTTATGTATCCCACGCCCACCGATGTTACTGTTTTCGAGCGGCGCTATGAGCTTGAACACGTCCCGATGGCGGTCGAAAAACTGGCAGGAAAAATCCGCTTTGATGCCAATCTGGTCACCTCAGCGCCAGGTCAGGCACAAGCGCCTTATCATCGTATTGCGGAAGTGTATTTTCCGTCCATGAAAGACTTGGAGGACTGCCTGAGTTCTCCCGATGGGCAGGCAACAGCCGCCCATGCCGTTGAAATTTCGAGCGGCGGTGCACCCTTATTCTTGATTGCGGAAGTTGAAACCTTCGTTTTTTAAGCTTTTAAGGTTGGCTTGAACATTCCCGCAATTTAACCAGGAGTAACGATGTCTTATTTGCCCTCAAGCCCGAATCTGGCGAGTTTAGCCGGATTGTTGGCGAAGTATCCGCGTTGCGGTGTCCTCTTGTTTAAACTGTTGGAAAACAGTAAAAGCGCTTGCTCGGCCCTAAGCGAAGACGTTTATGATCTCATCAGCGCCTATGTGTCCGATCTCAACCAATCGGTTTCCTGCTCTGATACTGTTAAAGTGCCAGCCAAGGAATTGGGTGTGGATGAATCGACTGTCAGGCAATTAAAGTGGGATATCGACAGCGCGCATATTGACGAAAAGTTCAAACCGCTTCTTCACTTTGTGAAAAAATTGACGTTAACGCCCAGCCAGATCACCCAGGTCGATATTGAGCAAATCTACGCCGCGGGTTGGGACGAACGGGCGCTTCTTGATACCGTGCGTTTATGCGCCGTGGTCAATTGTATGAACCGTTTCATCCTGGGTGTGGGTATAGGTAAGACAGCCCTGAACCAAAGGCCGCCTTTCATTGTGAGTCAACCGAGAAGAATTTACCATTCATGACCTGCAGCAATTCTACAATCATCAAGATAAATTAAGGCAGAACTGATGAATACGTTATTGTTGTTCTTTTTCCGGATACTGATTGTAGGTTCCGTAGCGGTCTTGCTGGCTGGCTTATTCAAGCCGGAATGGTTGCGCTTTCGCGGCAAGCAGCCCGATCTGTTGATGACAGTCGCAATGGCTTTCGGCTTGTTTATGTTGGGTTTCACCGGTGCCAGCAAAACCTACTACACCCCCAGCAGCGATATCTCTGAGGCATCGAAATCAGGCGTCAATATCAGTGAAGCCGTTTATGGCAACGACGTTACCGTTTCTAGCTGCCAAGCAGGGACAAAACCCGGTGAGGCCGGAGCCAGTGACGATGAAGAAACCGACGACGGCATTGATTTTGCGGTCAGGACGCCCAGCAACTATAAAGACACGGTCGCACACCCCTTGCTGATGGTTTTCGCACCTGCAGGGCGTGACCGGGAAGAAGCGGAAAAACTGATGTACCTGACCCGCGAAGCCACCGCAGCGGGATTTATCATCGCCTATGCTGACCACCGCCCCATCTCGCCTGAGTCCGTGGTGCAACTGGCCGAAATCCCCAAACTGATTCAACAGAAATGGTGCGTCGACAGCAAGCGGATTTTCTTGACCGGCCATTCCGATGGCGGAACGGTGGCGATGGGCACCGCGATTTTCAATGGTACCAAGCACATCCCGGCAGCCATTGCACCCAGTGCCGTCGGCATGCGGGGCGAAGACCTGGAAGATCGAAACTGTGTCAAACCGATGCCCATTATGCTCATGCACAGCAGCCGCGACAAATTGTTCCCTAATTTCGGTAAAGAAGCCATTGAATGGTGGGCAAAATGCAATAAGTGCAATACCAAAACTTACCAGCGCAAAGCCCCGGTAAGCGGCGCCAAATGGGGTTGGGAAAACTATTATGCTGAGGAACTAAAACAAAAAAGGGAAGACAACCAAGCCGGACATCCTTTGCCCAACACCAACCCGGTCCTAGGCGTTGAAGGTTGCGCCGCCTACAGCGGTTGTAAAAACGGGGTCCAAACTTGGTTTTGCGAAGGCAGCGGCCCGCATCCGGAATGGCCGGGAAGAAACAAAGAAATCATTGCATTTTTTAAGGCGGTAAATTCAGGGTCTATGAATAAATAGATTCTGAAAAAACAATCTTACTACGACCAACGGGGTCAGGACCAACGGGGTCAGTATCCATTGAAAAATAAATTCAGTTGAAGGTCGGCTTTGAAAAATTGACTTTATTACGTTGACTGTCCGAGAAGTAAAGTAATTCGCCTTTTACCAAAGAAATCACCGTGATTTTTATTTTACCAAACTGGTGCGTAAAGATATTTGCTTGCATTATTTTGGTGCATTATTGAATGGACACTGGCAAGCTCTGTCTCATCGGATATCCATAACCCTTGACAATGACTAAAAAAATTCATGGTTACAAGTGGCTCGGTTTTTAGTGGCACATCAAATGCTTTAATTTAAAACAAGGATGCTGCTTGATGATGCGGACAAACGGATGGTCAATCAGATCACATTCAAATCGGTTTAGCCCCCTTGCAATAGGGTGTGCGTCCATATTAGGTGTATACACAAAAATAAGAATTGATATGATTTTTTCAATCTTCCCCTGCTCTCTCGGTGGCTTTTGATCCCTGCACTGTAATGAGTCGCACAGTTGAACATCTTGCCAACTCACCTGATATTTCTGCCTGCTTTAATACAGACAACACGATTGCCCAATTCAAACAACACATTAAAGATAAGGAGTATGAATTAAGGTCAAGCTTTGCACCGCAACGATCAGTAAGAAGTTTGCTTAAGGAACAATCTAATTTTTGCGACCAAATCCTAGCTTCTGCTTGGCGACATTTTTTAACTACGGATACCAAAATGCACTGTTTGTTGGCAGTTGGCGGTTTTGGCCGGCAAGAAATGTTTCCTCATTCCGATATTGATCTCGTTATCATTGTTGCCGATGACGCTGATTCCAGCGTTCAAGAAAAATTCGTGCTATTTTCCAACTTTTTATGGGATATCGGCTTGAAACCTGGGCTGAGTATACGCACAGTTGAACAAAGCGCACAGGCTGCAGAGGCAGACCAGACCATCATGACCAATCTCATGGAGAACCGGCTGATTATTGGTAGCATTGGTCTTTATCAGCAATTCAATCAAGGCATAAGCCCGTCTATGTTATGGCCCTCAGACCGGTTCTTTGCCGCAAAATTGCTGGAGCAAGAACGTCGTCATCAGAAATATCACGACACGGCGTATAACCTCGAACCGAATATCAAGGAAGGGCCAGGTGGTCTCCGCGACTTGCATGTGATCAACTGGGTATTTAAGCGGCATCACCCTTCCGCAAATTTAAAGCAGTTGATTAACTATGGATATTTGCAACGTTCCGAGTATGTCCAACTTATCTCCGGCATCAGTGTGTTGTGGCGAATTCGCTATGCCCTACATCTGCTAACTAACAGAGGCGAGGATCGTCTACTGTTCGAATATCAGCGCGACCTGGCGAAACAGTTCGGCTTTGGTAACGGACAGTTCCAAAATAACGAGGATGTCGAACAGTTCATGCAATTTTATTTCAAGACCATTCTTAAATTGCAACGCCTGAATGAAATCCTATTGCAGCTTTTTAGTGAGTCGTTCATGGTAAAAAATAGCGACTTAGCGCCGATCCCATATAACGATCAATTTGTGATTATCAATGGTTACCTCGAAGCAAGGAATAATGAAATTTTCGAACGACAACCCTTGGCCTTGCTGGAAATTTTTCTGATCCTGGCAAAAAACTCGGCCCTAAAAGGAGTAAGGACTGCAACCATACGTTTGATAAGGAAAAACCTCCATCTGATCGATGACGATTTTCGTAGCAACAAACGCGCTAATCAATTGTTTATTGATATTTTCCGGCAACCCCAGGGGGTCACCCACCAACTCAGGAATATGAACCGGTACGGTGTACTTGCGGCCTATTTACCGCATTTTGCCAATATCGTTGCCCGTATGCAATATGATTTATTCCACATCTATACGGTTGACACCCACACCTTGTTTGTTATCCGCAACCTGCGCCGGTTTTCCCTTGACAAACACCGGGATGAAATGCCTTTTTGCAACGAAATTTTTGTTTTCATTCATAAACCAGAAATTTTGTATATCGCTGCCTTATTTCACGATATCGCCAAAGGTTTGGACGGCGACCATTCAATAATAGGAGAACAATTAGTCACCGCATTCTGTCGGCAGCATGATTTCTCTTCCCATGACCGTCGGTTAACCGCCTGGTTAGTCAGCAACCACCTCATTATGTCGACCACTGCGCAACACAAGGATATTAGCGCCCCTGATGTCATCCTCGAATTTGCCCATAAAGTCGGCAGTATTGAATACCTGAATCATCTATACATCCTGACCATCGCCGACATCAGGGCAACCAATCCGGAATTATGGAACAGTTGGAAAGATGCGTTGCTTAAAGAGTTATATTCGGCAACTCGTAACGCCTTGCGCCGTGGCCTACAGAATCCAATCTCGCTAGACAGCCGAATTCATGAAAACAAAAAAGAAGCACTGGAAGAGCTACTGGGCTTAGGTTTCCATCAAGAAGACTTGGGCAGAATTTGGCGCAATGCCAGCGCGGACTACTTCTTACGCTATTCTGTTGATGAGATCATTTGGCAAGTTTCGGCCATACTCTCAGCCCAGGAAAGCGACTTGCCGCTCGTCCTGTTCCGTTCGCAAACCCGCCTGGGCAATGCGGATATCTTTATCTTCGCGAAAAACAAACATAACCTGTTTTCCATTTGCACGGCAACATTGGATCAACTGGGACTCTCTATCCTTGATGCCAGAATCATGACCACTTTCGACAATTATGTTTTGGATACTTTCAATACCTTCCAGGTGCTCGAACAATCGGGCGAACCGGTCAACGATTCGTATCGGATTGAGCATATCTGCAGTGCCTTAAGACAAAACTTACTGAATGATCAAATTAAAAACCAGGTTAATATCCAGCGGTTGTCACGCCAAGCCAAATACTTCCCAATCCCTACCGAAATCCAGTTCCAATTTGATGCAACCAATAACCAAACCATACTGGAATTGACGACCACAGACCGGCAAGGACTCCTCGCGCAAATAGGCCAAATTTTCGACCAGCACAATATCCAATTGCATAATGCGAGGATAACCACCATCGGCAGCCGGGTAGAAGACATTTTTTATATTACCGATTCAACATTACAGCCAATTTCAGACCCTATAAAACAAGAGGCATTACGTAAGGATTTGATAAACGTTTTGGATAACCCTCCGCTTTAGAGTTGGTTAAATTGTAAAAATCTTTATTTGATCTGACTATGATCTATTCTTAAGGAATTTTGATACAGTTAACCAATTTACCTGTTTTTTCCCTAATTTCATGATTTCCCATCGCTGCTTTTCTTCTCCACGAGCCAGTAAGTTATTCCAAGCGCTAAAAGCACCAGCCCGGAAGCATAGACATACTGGGGCGAGAGTACCTTGTAATCGAAAATGATCACTTTTCTGGAAATGGCCATCAACGCCGTGGCCACCACCAGCTTGACAGGTATAACATCAGTCCTTAAGTAAAGCGTGATATTGATGAATATTTCGATTGCAATCAGCACCGCCATAAAAGCGCCGAAAGTATATAGAATGTCACCGATTTGCAACATATGATGCGGCGAAGCAAGTTTATCGAAGATCATGTATACGACATTAATAACCCCTAGAATGATAACAACAACCATCAAAACCGCCAGCACTTTGACTGCGGCAATAATGGTTTTGTGCAGAATTTCCATCAGCGACGTCACATTTTCAGTCGGCAATTCCACATGCGACATCTGTTCCTTGTAACGATTGCGAAAATGCAACATGAGCAAAGTCACGATATTTTTTTCATGGATGAAGTAATCGGAGTGTACTTTTTTGTCAAAGAAATCGTTTAATCCTTCCGTGTCGACAAGATCGGCATCGGACAGCTTTTTAAATCCCATGCTCCATTCCGGAAATTTACGCTCCTCAATCTTTTTTTTCTCCAGCAACGTCACGCCCGTATGGCGTTTATCGTGTTTGATCGTGTCATAAAGTTTCTCGACCGCCAACTGTTCGCCTTCAAGCACTTGAACAAAGGTGTCATGGCAGAAAATCAACATGCCGGTGATTCCTTTTCTGGCATTATTTTTACGGCACTCCTCTAACAACCTGAGCAGATCATCTTCCGACATGGGTCGAGTGGCGCAACTGATATAGAGCATACGGATCATAATTTACCTTGGACAAATTTTTGCTTAAGGCTGGGGATTGAAATCCATTAAATAGAGTTGTCTGTTAGGGAAACAAGTATTTATTCTTAATTACTATTTACCTACAATTTACCGTTAATTTTTTTAGCCGCAATCAAACCTATGAGAACCTCTATTATGAAAAAACGAATCCTCTCTCAAAATGTGCCTGATAAAGACGGATTGGCTGCTAATTGGTTAAATTTGGAGATAGTCAGTGTGGCCGAAATTACTTCCGAAGACAGCAGTTTTCCCATAGAGGGGGCTTTGTTGCCAAACAACATCCAGGGTTGGAAGTCAGGCAGCCCTGGTACACAAACAATTAGGCTTCTTTTTAATGAGCCGCAAGACATCTGTAGAATACAGCTTTGTTTTGTGGAAACTGAAATCAAACGAACCCAAGAATATGTCCTTCGTTGGTCACAAGACAACGGGCAAACATTCAAGGAAATCGTCCGCCAACAATGGAATTTCAGCCCGGAAGGGAGCACAACCGAATTGGAAGACTATTCGATTCCACTGTCGGCAGTAACGGCCCTTGAATTGGTCATCACACCCGACATAAGCGGTCAAAACGCGATAGCGACTTTGGAAAAATTACGCATTGCATGAGAAAAAAACCCGAGCCAATATCGACTCGGATTCTATTCTCATTAACGCAACAACCGTTTAACTACACCGGACGTTCCTACCTTATCCGGTAGCCGGATTATAATCCGTTACAACCCACCCTAACCGGGGTAAGCTTCCATATTTCATCATTGTATTGCGCGATCGTCCTGTCGGTCGAAAACTTGCCGCTGCTGGCGCAATTAATAATGCTCATCCGTGTCCAGCGCTCCTGGTCGTGGTAAGCCTTTGCTACCCGTTTTTGGGCATCGATGAAGCTGCGGAAATCGGCAATGGTCATCCAGGGATCGTGGGGGCTTTTGATTGAACCCAGGATCGCGTCAAATATACCCGGTTCGTATTCGTTAAAATAACCTTTCTCCAACATCTCTATCACTCGCCTAATGTCCTCGTCGGCTTGGATAATTCCATTCGGGTCGTATTGGTGACGCATTTGTTCAACCTGTTCTTCAGTCAGGCCAAACAGGAAGAAATTGTCTTCGCCTACTTCCTCCAGAATTTCGATATTGGCGCCGTCCAATGTGCCGATGGTCAAGGCACCGTTCATCATGAACTTCATATTGCCGGTGCCGGAAGCTTCCTTGCCAGCCGTTGAAATTTGCTCGGACAGGTCGGCGGCCGGGCAAATCTTTTCCATGGCCGAAACCCGGTAATTGGGGAAAAACACCAGCTTTAATTTGTCACCGATGTCCGGGTCATGGTTAATGATAGCGGCCACGTTATTGATCAATTTGATGATTTTTTTGGCCATATAGTAGCCCGGCGCCGCCTTGCCGCCGATGATAATGCAACGGTCTGTCCAATTGGCGGTATCACCCCGTTTGATCCGGTCGTAAAGGTGGATGGCATGCAAGACATTCAGCAACTGGCGCTTGTATTCGTGGATGCGCTTGACCTGGATATCAAATAAGGCGTTGATGTTCAATTCCATGCCAATTTCTTGCTTTTTGAAATCGATCAAGCGTTGTTTAGCAGCCTGCTGGATCGTGTACCAACGTGCGCGGAACTGTTTGTCATCGGCATAAGGCTTCAGGTTTTGCAACAAAGACAAATCGGTCAGCCAGCCGTCGCCGATGGTATCGGTAATCAGCTTGGCTAAATCAGGATTGCAGGCTGCCAACCATCGCCTTGGCGTGACACCATTGGTCTTGTTGTTGAATTTGGCTGGCCAAAGTTCAAAGAAATCCCGGAATAAGCCATGCTGCAACAATTTAGAGTGCAGTGCTGCCACGCCGTTGACCGAATGGCTGCCGACGATGGCCAGATAAGCCATCCTTACTTGTTGGTCATGGCCTTCTTCGATCAGTGACATTCGACCTAGGCGGTCATGGTCGCCCGGCCAGCGTGCCGCCACTTCGGCCAGAAACTGCGCATTGATCTCGAAGATGATCTCCAATAACCTGGGCAGCAGCTGCTTAAACAAATTGACCGACCAACGTTCCAACGCTTCCGGCAACAACGTGTGGTTGGTGTAGGCCATGGTTTTGCGGGTGATAGACCAGGCTTCATCCCAGGGCACGTTATGGTTGTCAACCAGCAAGCGCATCAGTTCAGCAACGGCGATGCTTGGATGGGTATCATTCAATTGGAAACAGTTCTTGTCGGCAAACTCGGTAAAATCGTTGCCGTGCCGGCCAACCCAGGTGTCGACCACGTCCTGTAGGCTGGCAGATGCCAGTAGGTATTGCTGGCGTAACCGCAGGGATTTGCCGTTTTCATTGGCATCATTCGGATACAGTACCATGGTGATGTTTTCGGCCGTGTTCTTGGCGGCAACCGCCTCGGCATATTCCCCGGCATTGAACTCATGCAGGTTGAATTCTTCAGTTGCCGTCGCCTTCCATAACCGTAACGTGTTTACGGTGCCATTCTGGAAGCCGGGGATTGGCGTATCATAAGGCACCGCAAATACATCCTGGGTGTCGACCCAATTCACTCGTTGAAGACCTTGGTCGTCCGTATAAAATTCGGTACGTCCACCGAATTTTATGCGCTGTTTGTACTCTAGGCGCTGGACTTCCCAGACATTGCCGTTGAGCAGCCAATGGTCAGGTTTTTCGACCTGTTCACCGTCAATAATAATTTGTGTGAACATGCCGTATTCGTAGCGCAAGCCATAACCCACCACCGGCAGTTGTAAGGTGGCGCAACTGTCGATAAAGCAAGCCGCCAACCGGCCCAGGCCGCCGTTGCCTAAACCGGCATCGGGTTCGTTGTCAAACAGTTCCTCCAAATCCAGCCCCAACTCGTACAAGGCTTGTTTGAGGTCTCCGTTTAAGCCCAAGTTCAGGACTGCGTTGCTGAGCGTACGCCCCATCAGGAATTCCATCGACAGGTAATAGGCTTTTTTGCAATCCTGTTCGCGGTAGGCGTTATTGGTCTGTTTCCAGCGTTCGATCAGCCGGTCGCTGATGGCTAAGGATAAAGCCTCATAGGCATAGTGGAGTGAGGTACAGTTTTCATCCTGTCCCAGGCGGTGGCCGTAGTAACGCTTGAAATCTGACTGGAGGCTCTGGGTGTCCATGCCCAGGCTGGGCAGGTCGGTAATGGCGGGATTGGGCTGGCTGATTTTGAAACGGCGATGCGACATAGAGAATGTATAAAAAGTAACAACAAACCTTAAATTATATCTTGACTAGGGCTGTATAACCTAGGATTAAAGTTGGTAAATGGCTTTACTTAATGAGCATGTAACCAAGATTAACATTTTTGCATCATCGGTCATTCTAAGTTTTTCCCGAGTAAACCGTATGGGTTATTAGCATATTTTCGAGTAAAGTGATACGTGGGCTAATATTTTTTTTGTTCAAAACTAAACAAAAAAATTATAGAGTTCCGAGATAATTTTCTGTTTTCATTGCCCTTTTTAAGGGTGAATTTTAAGTATTTTTGCAGCTAACAAGCGTAGAATGAAAACTGGCAACCTGTAACAAAAATAGAAATTGTTGCCTTTAAAAGACACACGAAGGAGTACTCTAATGGCTAACTCAAAACGCAACATTCATCATTTAACCAAAAACATGATTGCTTTGATATTGGCCGGGGGGCGCGGCTCACGGTTAATGAATATGACCGACTGGCGAGCAAAACCCGCCGTGCCGTTCGGGGGGAAGTTCCGCATCATCGATTTTCCCCTATCGAATTGCGTCAATTCCGGCATCCGCAAAATCTGCATTATAACCCAATACAAGGCGGACTCGTTGATTCGCCACATCCAACAGGGCTGGGGCTTCATGCGTGGCGAATTCGGTGAATATGTCGATTTAATGCCTGCGCAACAGCGAATTGATGAGACGGCCTGGTACAAAGGCACCGCTGATGCCGTATTCCAAAACATCGATATCCTGCAAACGCGAAAGCCGGAACATATTTTAGTGCTGGCAGGCGACCATATTTACAAGATGGATTATTCCGCCATGCTGGAAGACCACATCAACAATAATGCCGACCTGACCATAGGCTGTTTGGAAGTCTCACTGAAAGAGGCTACTGCGTTCGGCGTGATGGACGTGGATAATAACCGGCGGGTAAAAGCCTTTGTGGAAAAGCCCGCGAATCCACCGGTAATGCCGGGCAGGACGGACACAGCCTTAGCTTCCATGGGCATCTATATTTTTAATGCACAGTTCTTATGGAATCAATTGTTAAAAGATGCGGACAGCCAAGACTCCAGCCACGATTTTGGCAAGGATATTATCCCAAGAGTTATCCATGACCAAGTGGTAAATGCGTATCCTTTTTTGGATTTGCAAAGCGGTGAGCAAAGTTATTGGCGGGACGTGGGTACCATCGATGCCTACTGGAAAGCCAACATGGAACTGATCGGGGTCGATCCCGGCTTGAATTTGTATGATGCCTCTTGGCCGATCTGGACTTATCAGGAGCAAACGCCACCCGCCAAATTTGTATTCAATGATGACGAACGCCGTGGAAATGCGGTCGATTCGATGATTTCAGGCGGATGCATCATTTCGGGCGCAAAAATAATTCACTCCCTCATTTTCTCTAATGTTAAAGTCAATTCGTATTCAGTCGTAGAGGACAGTATTATCTTGCCCCAAGTCGAAATCGGCCGGAATTGCCGGATCACCAAGACCATCCTCGAAAAAAGCTGTATTGTGCCGGAGGGCACCGTCATTGGCGAAAACATCGAGGAGGACAAGAAAAGGTTTTATGTCAGCGAGGGTGGGGTCGTGGTGGTGACGCCGGAAATGCTGGGACAAAAATTACATTACCTAAGATAATTTGTCATAGGGAAAAGAAAACTAATTTTGGTTGCCTAAATTAGGCCTTAAAGCAAGAGACTAACTCAATACTTAAGAGGAATTGGAATGTCAGAATCCATTAGTAGAACTGCCGGCGTTATTTGGAATTACCTGGATAAGAACGGACCTACAACCGTTTCACAATTGACCAGAAATATCAATGAAACTGATAAGCTATTGCAGCGCAGCATCGGTTGGCTGGCTAGGGAAGACAAAATAGTAATCGAAACCGTGAATCGGGCGGAAACGCTTTCATTAAAATAGAAGTGATCCTCGATAACTTAATTTAATATTGGGGGCCGAAACCAACAATTCTATTAGAACGTATGGGAGGCAAGTTGGGTGTGATTTATGAGCCGTCATTTAAACCTGCTTAAGTTAATCTTTCAGGAGCCGGTTAGCGCCAATATTCATTTGCGCGAAATTGAGTCCTTATTGCACCATTTGGGTGCCATAATTGAGCCCACCCATGGCGCCCGTTTTCGGGTGGCGCTCAATGGAATTGAATATATTATGCACCGTCCACACCACGGCAATGAATTTTCAAAACACGATATCAAAGAATTGCGGGAGTTCCTGACTAAAGCCGGTATCAGCCCTTTGAATAATGATATAAATTAAACCCAGATGACCAGAATTACCATTACCCAAAGAGGCGGTATTTAGCAGAATAGTGTTTGACTTCCGTTTAGTAGAAAAGACTAGATATACCGGGTCAGATAGCTTGTTATTTTATGCCTGGCACCTAAAGTTTCGATGACATGGACATAATGGCATAAGAAACACCGTGATTTTTAGTCTATTCGAGACAATAGGACAACTGATGGTGTGTACCCATGCTAGAAATTTGTCACAAGAACCTTTATCGGGTAATAAAAAAAAGTCCTTTGCCACCTGGATAACAAAGGACTTTTCTTAAACTTGGATGAGCAGGTAACTGTTTTATCGTTATTACCTGCCTTTCCGTAACAACGATAGCTTAAAAGTTCTATTATATCTTACCTGGCCAGATTCTTTGCTGGCTTAATCAACGTACTCCTTTTGATTGCATGTTGTCAAGTCAATTTCGCTTGATGTGAAACTCATTCATTCTGCCGATATGAACAAACAAATTGACGATACCCCCAATGCCTACCGGACCAAGCTTGAAAAATTTCTGGCTGACAAAAATATTGCTTTCAACGGCAAGAATCCTTGGGATATTCAGGTTTATAACACCAATCTCTACGAACGCATGCTGACTGAGGGTTCCATCGGATTCGGTGAAGCTTATATGGATGGTTGGTGGGATTGCGACCGAGTTGACGAGATGTTTCATCATCTGTGCACAGGCGGGTCAGTTTATAAGGTCAAACTTTATCCGCAAGCGGTAAAAACCAAATTATGGGCGTATTTCACCAACCGGCAAACCAAAGAACGATCTGTTAAGGGCCTCCAGAAGCATTATGACCTCGGGCTTGAATTGTTTCATTCGATGTTGGGCAAACACCTGGCTTACAGCTGCGGTTATTGGAAAAATGCAAAAACGCTTGACCAGGCCCAAGAACATAAATTTGATCTGATTTGCCGCAAATTAGACCTAAAGCCCGGCCAAAAAATCCTAGATATCGGCTGCGGCTGGGGCGGGTTTATGAAATACGCTGTTGAAAACTATCAGGTGACCTGCACCGGCATCACCCTTTCGGAAGACCAGTTGAACTATGGCAAGAACTTCTGCGCAAACTTACCCATTGAAATTAGGCTGGCCGATTACCGTGAACTCGATGAAGCATTTGACCATATCGTTTCGATCGGGATGTTTGAGCATGTCGGTTATAAGAACTATGACGAATTTATGCGAATTGTCCGGCGCTGCCTTAACGATAATGGGCTATTTCTCCTGCATACCATCGGGGGCAACAAGTCGGTTATCTCAACCCATCAATGGCTGGAGAAATATATATTCCCCGGGGGTATGCTTCCCTCAATGAAACAAATTGTCAACGCAACGGCGGAAATATTTATTATGGAGGATTGGCACAACTTTGGTGCCGATTATGACAAGACATTACTATGCTGGTATGAAAATTTTAATAACAACTGGGGATCGATTAAACACCGGTATGATGACCGCTTCTTTCGGATGTGGAAGTACTATTTGCTGTCGTGTGCTGGCGGTTTTAGGGCTCGTGGCAATCAACTTTGGCAAATCGTATTCTCCAAAACCGGTGTGCCGGGCGGATACAATTCAATTCGTTGAAAGCGGTCAATTTCTACCGGTAAAATACAATATTATGCCGATATTTTTCCATAAGCTGTATGTCCGCTTAGTGGAAATATAGGATATGAAGTCCAGTGTCGGAGAAGGGTCGGGTGGAGTCAATCAAAAAATAAAAAATTTGCCTATTCCGAGTGGCCGCTTTATTAAAGTGCCAGCGGTTGAGTCCCTCCCAACGAAGAAAATCTTTACTCTGGTTAGCTCTCGCTTTTTGGAAAAATTCCATGTTGCCGTTCCCTATCAGGAGAGCAAGGCACTTTTGGCAGCTTCTATTATATAAGGTGTGGATTGATCACACTTGCAAGATGTGGGCGGACAGTAACCTGTATGTCAACATCCTGATCGAGACGTTTAAGAATTGTCATCAAGCGGTCAATAGTAAAACGGTCGAGCCTCACTTTGCGTATGCGCGAGAAGTCGGCGGCTGCAACGCCGGTCTGCTCTTCCGCTTTACGCACTGTAAGCGCATGGTCATCAAGGACACCAATTATCTCGGCAGCCAGTAACGCTTTTAATTGCTCAACTTCTGCATTGGGATGACCGAAGTCGGCAAAAACGTTACCGCTACCACGGACTATTTCAAAAGGTTCATCATTCATCGCAGTATCTCCTTCAATCGTTTTAGTCGATCATGCACAAGGTCTATTTCATATTTTGGCGTTTTAATGCCTTCCTTCGATTTTTTCTGAAAAGCATGAATCACCCACAACTCTTCTCCCACCTGAACAGCATAAATGACGCGGAAAGCATCTCCACGGTGACGCAGAACGATTTCCATAATGCCGCTATCGAAGCCCTTTAACGGTTTTACATTATCGGCCTTGCGACCTTCCGCCGCGACAGTGAGTGCGCGGTTGGCCTCTGTCTGTACCGGCATGGGGAAACTTTCGAAATCCTTGCGTGCCGCCTTGATCCATGAAATGGGTCGTGTCTTTTTTATCATAGGTCCACATTGATTTTGTTATTGTAGTCAAATATGACAACACAGTGCAAGTTTCCCATAAAGAAACTGAGGGGCGATAGTTGGCTTCATTTGATTATTCTGATCAGGGTCATTCAAATAATTTTTAGCAGCTTTATTATGGTAATAAACACCATTAAAAACGAACGTTTTTAATGTCTTCTTTAGGTAAAGAAAAACACTGTGTTTTCGATCTTATTTTGGTTATTATAAAGCCTGTTTTTTTGGTTTTCTTTACCCTTAATGATTTTATAGATATTTTTGGCAAAATGACGGCACAAACTATCGGTTATCTGCGGGTATCGACCGCAGACCAGGATGTAGAGAAAAACAAAGCGGATATTTTGACGCTGGCCAACCACCATAATCTGGGTCAGGTTAAATTCCTTGAAGAAAAAGTCTCCGGTAAAATCTCCTGGCATAAACGCAAAATTGCCCAGATCATTGACGACCTCAAAAAAGGCGATAGCCTGATTGTTAGCGAAATGTCCCGGTTAGGGCGGAGTATGCTGGAATGCATGGAAATTTTATCGATTGCCATGGAACGCGGTATCCATGTCTATTCAGTGAAAGGCAATTGGCGGCTCGACCAAAGTATCCAGAGCAAGATTATTGCGATGGCGTTTTCCATGGCGGCTGAGATTGAACGGGATTTGATTTCGCAACGGACGAAAGAAGCCTTACGCGCAAAGAAAGCCTCTGGTATGTCGTTAGGCCGTCCCAAAGGACCGGGTAAGAGCAAACTCGACCCGTTCCGCCCCGAAATCGAAGCCTTGCTGGCCAATGGTGCCACCCTGTTTTTTATTGCCGGACGTTATGGCACTACCTCTGCCAATTTGCGTAACTGGATGGGTAAGCACGGCATCACCCGGCCTACTAAACAGGACAGGGTTCGTGCCGCGTAAACGCATCCCTTTTGAAGTGCTGATGGTACTTCAAAACCAATTGGATGCCCTGTCCCCAAGGGATACCCAACGCAAAGACCTTGTTGAGGCAACCTGCGAAGCATTTAGAATTTCGGCATCCACTGTCCGGCGGCAATTGCGTACACATCAACTGCCTTATTTGACCCACCGCAGCGATTACAATAAATCAAGAAGCCTGCCCGAAGCAGACATGCGCCGTTACTGTGAATTGATTGCGGCGCTGAAACTTCGGACGACCAGCAAAAAGGGACGGCGCTTATCGACCAAGGCTTGTATTGGAGTCCTCGAAAAGTCGGGCATTGAAACGGCGGAGGGATTGGTTAAAGTCGAATCCGGCCTGCTCAAACTCAGCACGGTCAGCCGTTATCTGAAACAATGGGGATACGACAACCGCACCCTGACCATAGAGCCACCCTGGACGCCCTTCCAGGCAACCTTTAGCAATGAGTGCTGGCAATTTGATTTCTCGCCGTCAGACTTGAAAAAGCCGGAATTTTTCGGCAAAACGCTAAAAGAGGGTTCGGAATATCTGGCTTTGGCCGGTGTTACCGATGACCGGAGCGGGGTTTGTTACCAGGAATACCATGTGGTTAAAGGCGAAGACGTCATGACCGCGCTATTGTTCCTGTTTAATGCGATGTCCGCCAAGAAGGACAAGAACAACCCGTTCCAGGGCATCCCTTCGGTCATTTATATGGATGCCGGTCCGGTGTCTAAAAGCCGGGTGTTCTTGTGGGTTATGAAGCAACTGGGCATCGAAGTGCGGGTACATATGCCAAGGGGCAGTGATGGAAGGCGCACCACCTCACGGTCCAAGGGCAAAGTGGAACGTTCTTTCCTGACCATCAAATCTTCCTTAGAAACCCTTTACCATCTCCAGCAGCCGGAAACGCTGGAAGAAGCCAATGCCTGGTTACACAGGTATTTAGAGGAATATAACGCGATGGATCACCGCTATGAAGACCGTTCCCGTATGGAGGATTGGCTACAAAACCTGCCGTCGCAAGGGTTTAGGGAAATGTGTTCATGGGATCGCTTCCGCACTTTCGCCCGTGAACCGGAACAGCGCAAGGCGGACAGCAACGCCTGCGTCGGTATTGACGGCATCCGCTATCAATTAAGCCATGACATGGCGGGGCAAGACATCACCTTGCTTTGGGGGATTTTTGATAACGAACTCTATGTTGAGTTCAATGACGAGAAACAAGGGCCTTTCTATCCTGAAGAGGGGCCGATCCCGTTCGGCAAGTTCCGGAAACACAAAAAGAGCAGCGTTGAGCTTAAAGCGGATCGGATCGGGGAATTGGCAAAAACGATCAGCCTGCCACGTTCAGCATTGTCCGGCATTAACGGCAGCGACCAAGCCCTGTTGGCCCAAGCCAATATAGTTCAGATGGAAAAACCCAAATCGATGCCTTTCGATGACAGCCCATTCCTGCAACCTACCATGTTCAAAAACAAGCTGGATGCCAAGACGGCGATTGCCGATTATTTGGGCAAACCCTTGTCCCGGTTGACCGACCTGCAAATAGCCGCCATCAATACGATCCTCGATGAGACATTGGACAAGAAGACTGTGCTGGACAAAATTCGCGCGTATTTTACTTTAAGCTCGGCCGGGCATTCGGGAGGTGACTGATGTACGGTGAAATGATGCAATACTATGGCTTGACCAAGGATTTTGACAAGGCCGACTACTTTGAGACCGAAGCCTTTAAAAGTGTTTTGCATAGCCTTGAAGCCGCCGTCATGTCAGGCGGCATCATTACCTTGACCGGCATCGTCGGCGTTGGTAAGACACGGGTTATCCGGCATTTTCAGGAGGGCTTAAAGAAAAACAACCAGGTGGTTGTCGCCAAGTCGTTGGCGACCGACAAGCGCCGCGTCAACATTAACACCTTATATGCCGCGCTATTCGCCGACTTGCCCACCCCCAAGGATTTTAAGGTGCCTACCCAAGCCGAGCTCAGGGAAAGGAAACTCCAAGAACTGATCCGTAAAATCAACAAGCCTATCGCGTTCTTCATTGATGGCGCCCATGACCTCCATTGGCGCACGTTAATTAGCATTAAGCAGTTGATTGAAACTGTTGAGGATACCAAAGGCACTTTGACCGTTATTATGGTTGGTCACCCAAAGCTGGGGAACGACCTCAACAAGCCGACGATGGAAGAAATCGGTGCGCGGGCGAAATTGTTTAGCTTGGATAGCTGGGGACAACAGAAACAGAAGTATATTGAATGGGTGTTGACGCATTGCAGCAAACCGAAAACAGCCGTCCATGACATCGTGACCCCCGACGCGATCAATCTCTTGGCGGAACGGCTGATCACGCCGTTGCAAATCTGCCATTACCTGACGCTCGCCTTTATCAAGGGAGCCACCACAGGCACAAAACCGGTCGATG
>JBGAWU010000001.1:0-2039 GCA_044227425.1 Methyloglobulus sp. | reverse complement strand
TCACGCCGTTGCAAATCTGCCATTACCTGACGCTCGCCTTGATCAAGGGAGCCACCACAGGCACAAAACCGGTCGATGTGGAGATTGTCGAAACCATATTATCGCCCGACTTAAACACGCTGGAACCCAAACTGGCCCGGCATGGGTATAACACTATGGCTTTGTGCGAACATCTGAATGCTAGGCGGGGCGAAATCAAGGCGTATTTCAACGGCCAATTGCCAGCGGCACGAGCTGAGGATTTTAATAAGGAAATCCATAAGCTGGGGATTTTATAAAGCTCGTGCCCTCAATTTATCGTTTATGGGCGTAGGATAGAATCAAATAAAGCGAGAAATCCAACTCGATAAAATCATTTAATGCGAGAAAGAAAACCGCCCTGTGCAATTAATGTGAGAAAAAGTGATTTTATAGAGTCAGTTAATTTGAGATGAAAATCCCGGATAAGTGCAAGAAAAGCCGGTTATGAAATCAAGAAACTACAACTAGATGTAGCCGCTTACATTTAAAACCTGCTCTGCTTGAAATCCAAGAGCGTTTCTTGCTCAAATTAGTTGCAAATATAGGTGGTATGCAGCTCACTTTATTTGCAACTGTGCTCGCATTACATACTGTATGCCCGCATTTGAAAAAAGTATGCTCAAATTATTTGCATTTGGTTATGGGCTGTCTTAGATAGGTAGACCCAACCGAAACAACCTGATGAGACATTATTTCTGTCTCAATAGGGTTGTTTTGCTATATTTGGTATGGTATCGTCACAGGCTCTAAAGGCTAATGAGACAAATACCGAATTATGGCAGTGTATGGCTATGCCCGGGTGTCGACCGGTGACCAAGACTATAGTTTGCAAGAACAAGCGCTTCGCGCAGCCGGGTGTGAAGTTATTCGCGCTGAGAAAAAGACGGGGACCAGCCGAAATGGCCGTACTGAGCTTCAAGTGCTGTTAGATTTTCTGCGACAGGGCGATACCCTTATCGTCACCCGAGTTGACCGTTTGGCACGGAGCATCAAAGACCTTCAAGACATCGTGTACACGCTGAAAGAGCAAGGTGTCACCCTCAAGGCGACTGAGCAACCTATTGATACACGCAGTGCTGCCGGTAAAGCCTTCCTGGACATGCTGGGCGTTTTCGCAGAATTTGAAACTAACCTCCGCCGTGAACGTCAGTTGGAAGGTATCGCGGCGGCCAAATCGCGTGGCGTTTACCGTGGCCGCAAACCCTCCATTGACACCGACGAAATTCAACGCCTATATAAAGAGGAAAAGCTTGGGGCGACTGAGATTGCGCGGCAATTGGGCATTGGCCGCGCTTCGGTATACCGGGCTTTGGCTGGCAATGGAAAAGAAGCGTAAAACCGTTATCCCCGGTGATTCCTTGTTGCAACTACGGCATCGTTTGGATAGCCTGCCGCCGAAAAGCCCGGAACGTGCAAGCCAGATAAACAAGATGGCGGAATTGTACGCAGTCTCGGCAACCACGGTTTATCGGGCATTGAAGAGTTGTAGGAAACCCCGTTCAGCACATCGTTCCGATTACGGCAAGTCACGTATCCTGCCCCAAGCCGATGTCGAACGGTACTGCGAACTGATTGCAGCCTTCAAATTGCGGACAACCAATAAGAAAGGGCGGCATATTTCAACAGCCCGGATCATTGAGATTATGGAAGATCATGGGATTGAAACTTCACGCGGCTTGGTCAAAATACCCAAAGGTCTACTGAACCGTTCGACAGTTGACCGTTACCTCTCCCAGTTAAAGCTAAACCAACCCCGGCTTTTACGGGAATCGCCCGCCGTTCGTTTCCAGGCTGAACATAGCAACGACTGCTGGCAATTCGATATGTCGCACTCAGACTTAAAACACATCGAAAAACCGGAGTGGATCAACCCGAACAAAGGCGAACCCACTTTGATGCTGTTCAGTGTTGTCGATGACCGTAGCGGCATGGCCTATGTGGAATACCGCTGCGTTTACGGTGAAGATGCCGAATCAGCTTTGCGCTTTCTGTTCAATGCCATGGCTTCTAAAGAAAAT
>JBGAWU010000019.1:0-14155 GCA_044227425.1 Methyloglobulus sp. | reverse complement strand
ACCCAAAATTATCCCGTTTAAGTTTCGAGATTTTATTCTGCTAGATGTTCGTATTTTCGCCTAAGTTCATCAAGGCTCAGTTGTAGCGCGTAGACTTGTTTTTCCAATGCATCGATTCTATCCCGGTCAGTGGTTTCGGTTGCGATGCCGTCACTTTCCGTTGCCGGTATAACAGACGGCTGGGATTTCCCGCTGAATAGATGTGCATAACGCGATTCGCGCTTTCCGGGTTCGCGGAGAAGCTTGGCGACTAATGGTTCTTCACGGGCCATCAGGCTTTCAAGCTCGGCTTCGACTTCGGTCACATCGTCGAATTTACATAACCGTTCTGTGCGGTTTCGCAACTCGCCAGGCGTTTGCGGGCCACGAAGGAACAACTCGCAAATAATGCCGGTCGCTTTTTCTGATAGTTGCAGGGTTCCAAATTCGGTATTACAAAAACGATGTTGGTATTTTGTGACGCGACTGCCGTAGCCGCGGCTCACCAGACATTTTTTAACCAATCCATCCACTGTCTCTTGCACCATGTTTTCCTGCAACTCCAGGACGGGGTCGCGGTTGCTTTTCTGATTACATGCGTTGACTAGCGAGTTCAGCGACAAGGGATACTGGTCGGGCGTAGTGATTGCTTTTTCGATCAAGCAACCTAACACTCGGGTTTCGTAAAGGCTGAGGTTCATATTCATGGCATTAATTGCAAATACTCGGTTAACTTTGCAGGCTACGCAGTCTAATAGGGGTAACAACTTTCCCGTAAATCCGCATTAAACGCCAATCATAAGCTATTCTCCAAAATCCAACAATAAAGGCTGGCGTGAAGTCGAAGGGGAAACAGTTTTGGCTTGTTTTAAAGCTCTATATAAACTTTGAGGAACTTCCCAACAAGTAAAATAGAGCTTTTCAAAGCCAGTAGGCGTTTTCCCGTATGGCGTATTTCACTCTCAGCACAGCTTCCGCTGAAATACGGGGAACGTCGAGCCGATTTCAGGAGGTGCGTGAATGTAGCTGTAAATAGCAGTAGGGAGAAAAGCTTAATCGAAATGTAGTTTGTGAAAGGAAAATGCAACCACCCGACGTCGATTGCCCAGGGCTATTTAGGGAACAATCACGGCTGCCCTTGTCGGGTATATAGATGAAAGAAGCAGTTCGGAACAGATTTACGCAGCAATTTAAAGAGTCGCCCAAATTGTCTGGATTATTGAGAAGGATACCCAGAAAAACCGTTACTCAAAATGAGCGACCCATTTATAAGTCGACTAATTTGCTTCCGTTTTTGTCTTTTGCTCTTCAGCCGTTTTTTTTTCTTCAGCCGCTTTTTTCTCTTCCAGCGCTTTTTGTTTTTTCGCCGCCCGTTTAGCTATTGCAGCCCTTTGTGCAGCTGCCTTTCCCGCATCTATTTGCCCAGAGTCCCCACCCCACGAATTTACAGAGTCCGCCTGGGTCAGCGTGGGTGACAAAAATCCCACCATTACATAAATAAGGAACAACTTTGAAGTTTTTTTAGATTTGGTATACAACATAATCTTCTCCCCATAAAAAAATTAATACCTCTCCATTATAAGACAATGAGATTGTAATTTAGTTTTCAAAAAAAGACTTTATGGTTTTAAAGTAAAGTAGTCGACACTGAAAGCTGCCCAAATTGCGATGACAAACCATCTTGTATGGTCATGAAATGACTTTGTTTGGTTCTAAGTATTTTGCCAAGCCCATGTGTGCCAAGTTAATAAAAAACAAAGCGAAAAAGCCCTATAGTGAAGTGTTTTTCTGGGTCGTTCGGTTGAGTTTTTTAGCCTAGATGTCAACGTCCCAATCGCTGCTGTTGTCATACATTCTCAAATCTGAAACTTGATGGAACGAAAAAATTTTATCGGCTTTCTCTACATTTATATGTCCTTCGGATAGTCAAGGTAATAGTTCATTGACAATGATATATAAAAAGCTTAAAAAAATCTTAAATAATAAGGTTGTATCTCTTAACTTTCTAAGTTTAAGTACTAGAATTGTAAGTACAAGAATGTAAAGAATTAATACGACCACTTACATTTGAGATGATAGAGTCGGATGTTTGGTGATCAATATCATGAAGTGAAAATGGGAGTCGGCGACTAATACAATTAGCTTAATCCATTACGGCAACGCTAATTGTTTCTGTTGAAAATCGGTTTTAATTCCATTTCAACTTTCGAAAACAAGGAGTGTGCTTAACGAAAGCTAGTTGCTAGAACAATTAAAATATCAAATCGATCATTATTGTGAGAATAATAAAATTTGAGGAGACCTGATATGAAACCAAGTTGCAACGCAATCACTCAAGTAACTTGCCTCAAACGAAATTGTCAGTTTGGGCTTTTTTTGCTCAGCGTTTGGTCGGTTTGTTGTAGTAGCGCTTCGGCCGCTTTTAATTGCTCACGCACACTTACGGCCGATGTAGTGGCTATCGACCAGCCGCTGATGTTCAACCGCTTGGGTGCACAAAATATCAACGGCATGGTTTATGCTTTAAGACGTGATGTTGTCGACGATAGCTCTTCACCTAGACCGTTAACCGAAGAAGGTATTATCGCAAAACCGGGACACGTCTTTTTGCGTCCGGACAAGCGCCCTCGTCCGTTAGTGCTGAGGGTATCTGCGGGGGACTGTTTAACGGTTAAATTTCAGAATCTTTTATCTCACAACGCCAATCCCAAAAGCAAGCCGTTGATCCCCTTGGATCCTGCTCATTCCATCCCTTTTTCTTCTCAGGATCCTTCGGATACCATACCGAGCGGAGTTGTGCCTGCATTAACTGGTTCCAGCGCACAGAAGCCTTTACCGCAGATTGGTTCAAATGAGGCGGTTGGGATTAATGTCGAAAGCGTGGTTCCGAGCTTTAATCTGATGAAGGATCAACACAACCCTTCTAAGCATGTTGCAGTTGATGATCAGGTCACTGATCGGTTTGCTGGCTTCCACGTACAAGGCATGCAATTGGTAAATAACATTGACGACGATTCTTCGATGGTTGGCAAAAACGCCAATAGCTTAGCTGCTCCCACTGATTCGATTGCGCCGGGTGAGTCAAAGAATTACACCTTGTATGCCGAAAAAGAAGGTACTTTTCTGGTAACCAGTCACGGAGCCACCTTCGGTAGCGACGGCACGGCTGGAAATAGCACCAATGGCCTGTTTGGTTCTGTTAATGTGGAACCTGTTGGAGCACGCTTTTATCGTAGCCAGGTAACTGATGAGGAGATGCGGTTGGCAGCCTCAGCAGACTCCGAACATATTGGAGGCGTGGGTCAATCCAAAGTGACTCCGAGTGGACAACCAATCATCGATTATGAAGCGATCTATCCAAATACCCAGCCATGGCTAGCCGAAGGCAAGAATGGGTTGCCAATCCTTAACATGGTCACCGCAAGCAATGAAATCGTGCACAGCGATATTAACGCGGTGATAGCCGGTCCAGACATGGATGGAACATGGTATAAGCAATGCCCGCCTAAGTTGAAAGATGGCGATAAAGATTTGGAGTGGAGCAAGGATAAGTGGACGACCTGCCCCTACCCGCTCGAACGTATCGGCAGGCAAAACCCCAGCCTTCCAAACCGTTTAGAGGCATTTCGCGAGTTTACCGTTGTATTCCACGACGAAATGGCGAAAACCAATGCTTTCGAACCTTTCTACGACCGTAGCGCGGCGGCCAACAATCCACTGGGTCATACGCTAAAAGCTGTGGGTGACGTATTCATGATCAATTACGGCTCAGGCGGTATCGGTTCGGAAATTATCGCAAACCGCCTTGGCGTCGGTCCCATGCATGATTGCTTAGGATGCAACGCCGAGGAATTTTTTCTCACTTCTCACGCTGTCGGCGATCCCGCGATGGTGGTGGACATCCCCGCGAACTTCGGGCTGGAGAACTGCAAGCCACACGCCGATCCTAATGGTGGCCCAACTCTCTATACCGATGATGGTAATCCAAACGGCCCTAACACGCTCTGCGCCGCCATCGGACCTAAGGCCACGAGGGCCTATTACCCTGACGATCCCTCCAACGTTCACCACAGTTATATCAGCGATCACGTGAAGTTCCGCAACCTGCATACCGGCAAAGAGCATCACATCTTCCATCTGCACAACCATCAGTGGCTGTACAACCCCAACGATGATAATGCCAACTACCTGGATGCCCAGGCCGTCGGTCCGGGTTCCGGTTACACCTACGAAATCAATTTCGGGGGGTCGGGCAACCGCAATAAAAGTGCGGGCGACGCCATCTTTCACTGCCATTTGTATCCGCACTTCGCCCAAGGTATGTGGGAGTTGTGGCGCAATCACGATGTATTCGAAGCAGGGACACCATTAGAGGTAAGCGGTAGTTTGACCGGTTACCACTCAACGCCATTTGCTTTGCAAGATGGCATGCCGATGAAGGATCCGACAAATTCCGAGTATCGTCTACGCTCGCTGCCGGATGGAGAAATATTGGTCGGTACCCCCATTCCGGCGCTCGTGCCGTTGCCTGCCAAAGCCATGGCACCAATGCCGGGTAAAGTTTATGTGGTTGAAAACTCAGGTCGCCGTGTTTCAAAGTTTGATCCAACGACTGGTAAAGAACTTCAAAAAGTTGCTGCTGCTAGTGTGGCTAAGGTAGACCGGTCGGATACGGATGCCAGCTTGATAGACCACACAAAAACACCCTTGGGAAATGAAATTAATCCTACCGGTCTCAAGAACCCAGGTTTTCCATTCTGGATTGCTGGGGTCGAACATTCCGTAGGTCAGCGCCCTCCGACACCGCCTTTGGACATGATGCCAGATCTCAACGGAAACAATGAAAATGGCGGATGGGATGGTGGTTTGCCTCGTCACACATTGGATGGCACTTCGGTGGCGGTAACTGCTGCTGGCGGCAAACTCGAAGATGCTGTTATTCAAAACGAAACCCGTTTTGACTTAAGCAAGGCAACCAAAATCGCCAAGCCCATCTGGTTTCCGGAAGATGGAACTGAACTGGAAAGGGTTGCCATGGCGTTTCATGCCGTTCGCAATCATCCCAGTAGTAAGCTGACAATGAACGGAACTTCCCAGGATAAAAATAGTGATGGTACACCTGTCAATTTTGTTACCAACGGCTCCGGTCGACCGGTAGCGGGCGCCCCATTCCATGAACCGTGCATTGATGATCAGGGCATGGTCATGAAGGCTGGACACAAAGGTAAATTTTTCGATGGCTCGGACGGATTTGCGACCTTTGGTAGCTCGCCGTTTAATGCTGACAATCCGCGCGTATATAAAGGCGCCGACATTCAATTCGATGCCGTGATCAACAAAGCCGGTTGGCATTATCCACAGGAGCGCATCATTGCATTGTGGGAGGACGCAAAACCGATTATAACCAAAGCGAAGGCGCCGGAACCCTTGGTCATGCGCAACAACACCTTCGACTGCACTATGTACTTGCACACCAATCTGGTGCCTGATAAATTCGAGATGGATGATTACGAGGTGCGTACCTCAACGGACATCATTGGTCAACATATCCACTTGCCGAAATGGGATTTATCGACCACCGACGGTTCCGGTAACGGCTGGAACTACGAGGATGGCACCTTGGCACCAGGCGCAGTAGTCGAACGCATTGAATCCATCAACAAATTCAATGAATTCAATAGAAAAGCGGGGATAGCGGCTGAAATCAAAGATGTGGAAGGCAACCCCGTATATACCTCGGAAAATCTTATATCTAATAAGAAGAATCCACCCATCAGCAAGTTGGGCTCTATGCGACTGTACTCGTGGAACCGCCGGGTTCAAGTTGGAAACACAACGAAACCGGCGTTCAATTGGGTGATAGAAGCAAGGTTGGTGACGGTGGCCGTAGTGATGGTGGTCCCACTAGCTGGCAGGCAGTAATTTCAACTAAAGATGAGAACAAAGGATACGAAGTGAACTTACCCGCCAACCTGGTAAGTGGTGACTTGGATGGGGATAATGAAGACGATAGTCACCGGGAATTTTATCTGGAATACAGTGATTTTCAACATGCCTATCTTCCGGGTAAATATGTCGGCGCGAAGCAAAATGGGATTCCCCAATATGGAGAAGCTCCAACAGAAAGGCCACTTGGACACTACGAAAAGCCCATTCAAGTTTCAGATGTGAACAGTTATAAGTATGCCATTAATCCGCCGATCAAAGATGATGTCGCGCGGGAAAACCCGATCGATCTGGTCGTGTATAAAGGCGCGAAGGGTAATCCGGAAGAGGGCCTAAAAGAAAATGAGTGTGACAAGGGAATTATGCGCCCGTGTCCGGAAGCTATTACGGCGGATGATCCCGGCACGATGGTGGTCAATTATCGCAATGAACCGATCGGCTTGAGGATTATGGACACCTCAAGCGGTAGCGGTAAACAAGCGGAGGGTAAAGAAGGCAATTTAGCTTATGCCTTGCAGACATTTAAATCCGAAACGCACGATTGGTTCAATAACGGCAAACCACTGCAACGCAAATACGCTGTCAAGAATGCCAATTTCGGCTCACCACCTGACGATGACCTACAACATAGCGGACTGCACGGAGTGTTAAACATACAACCTAAGGAGGGTGACCGTATCGGCATCGGCCCAGAACTGGACAACGAACATTCGACATGCTTCCCGAGAGTTCTGCAAGCACAGGATGGCAGCAATTCTGACGTTAATAAGGATCCAAAATGCCTCACCGCCGTATCAAGCAACGGTGAAGATTCGGCAGAATCGGTTGCTAAAGCGGGGGACCCGTTCACGCCTATCATGCGGTCTTATTATGGCGACCAAATTCGATTGAAGGTGCAGGCTGGCGGCGATGAGGAAACCCATAATGTGACTGTGCACGGACTGAAATGGCTGCAAGGCGGTTCAGGCTTCGGTTTCGACCCTAACTCCGGTTGGCGCAACAGCCAACAAGCCGGCATCTCGGAGCAGTTCACTTTCGCTACGCCGATATTGCCGCTTTTCAATAAAAGTGAAAATGAAAAGTTGTTTCATATTGAGGACAACAAGCTAACACCTCATGAGCGGCTGATGAAAATCTTTTTTGAAGATTATGATGTGGATCATTTTCGCTACAACATCTTTAAACGATTTTGGATATGGATTAAAGAGTTATTCTTTGAGTTTATTTATTCATTCTTTGATCCTGGCCCTTATCTGAGAGTTGTTGAAAAAAATGATGAACTAGCGGTGCAAAAACACGAAAATACAGATCACTTGTATACCATTGATGCCAGCACGGAAGGCTATTGGAACGGTACTTGGGGCTTGTTCAGGACGTACGGGAAGGAAACAACGGATCTTGCTAAATTACCCAACAATCCGGGGGCGATATTTGACGAAGATCGCATGAAGGATGTTTGCCCTACCGATGCCGACGGCAAACCAAAAATTTCCAGATCGTTCGATATTAGTGCGGTTTTAGCAAATGATGTATTGGATAAGCCTAAGTCGGTAACAATTCCTTCTCAGACAGATAGCCTGATTTCAGGTTATCTAAACCCTCTGGGCGGTACGTTGGTATATAACCCCAGAAAAACAAAGATTGAGACGGTTAAAATTCCACCAGACCCATATACTGGAGAAAAAGAACGCATTATTGAAGGTCATGAAGAAGGCGTAATACACGATCCGACAGCCATCATGTATGTGATGACCCAAGATTTAGAGTTAAAACCCAACATCCCAGGAACAACCCAATGTGGCAAGAGGGGCGCGCTCAATCTTGATAACTTAGGCAGGTTTTGCACTGCCGATAAGTTGAGGCTAAAACCAGAAGCACCGATTGAACCATTGGTACTTCGTGCGAATGCGGGCGAGTGCATTCAGGTTACCCTTCGTAACCTTTTAGCTAAGGATCATAGTGATTATGGCTTGGATAATAAAAACGCTAAACATAAAATTCCGGATGTGCTGACCTATAGGCAATTGGCGCCCATCATTCCGCGCAACCCAGACAACCCAGACGGCACTGTCTTGAACTCAAACGGCATCCATACCACTGATGTTGTCGGGCTTCATCCCGGTTTGGTTGCTTATGATGTGACCACCAACGACGGTACGGCGGTGGGGCTGAATGATGCCTCCAAAACCTTGGCTGGCCCAGGTGAAAAAATCACCTACCGTTGGTACGCTGGTGATATCAGCATGACACCTCCTACGAAAGAAAACTCGATGCAGTACGGTTTCGTCCGTACCCCAGTCGAGTTTGGCGGCATCAATTTGATGCCGGCGGATAAAATCAAGCAAGGCCAGAAAGGATTAATCGGAGCTTTGATCATCGAACCCCAGGGTGCGACATGGGCTAAAGATGTGTGCGAGGATTACACAAATGAGCATTGCGACCTTGATAAAGTTGACGACCACCAAGGTCTCGAAGAGATGAAACGAGCCACTCGGCTTTCAGCGACAGTGCAACTGGCTGGAAGGGAATCTTCGTTCCGCGACTTGGTCACTGTTGTCCAGAAGGGTTTGACGCATCTTTACGGAGACGGAAAACCGGTAGAAGGACTCGCCGCCGAGGACGTCGTTGCGGAAGATACCGAAGATGCGGGAGGTTTCGCTATCAATTATGGGTCGGAGCCGTTATGGTTCCGCTACGGGTTACCCCCCAATCTACCTTTGACTGGGCCCTTGGATCCGACTGCTCCGAACAAAATCACTTCGTTCCGCAACGTACCCAATGCCCATGAGGCGTATAATAACAGCCTTGCGGGTGTCAGTGGCGATCCTGCGATCCCGGTGTTAACGGCAGTAGCCGGTACAGAGTTCCGGATGCATGTTCTCGAACCGGCTGGAACCGCCCGGGGCAGCGTATTTAATCTCCATGGTCACGTCTGGCAACGCGCGCCCTACATCTGCAAAGGAAATAACTATTTTGGGCTACCAGAGGTGTGCCCAAGAACAGGCTTCTTTCCGACTTTGTCGAGCTTCAAAGTGGGATCAAGGGATATCGGTGTGAATCCGCTGTCGATGTATCTCGGCGGTCAGGATTCCATCCTGCCGGCAAGTCACTACGACATTTATTTACCAAAAGCGGGTGGTGAAAATGCAATAACGGGCGATTATCTTTATAAAGACCAAGCAGGTTTCGGCAACCTGGGCGGTTTATGGGGTATCGTACGGGTAGAGTAAGTCAAAGTTAGAAGCAGGGGATGGCTCATTGCCATCCCCTGCTCGGCTTATGGCGTTTTCTAAACATATGCTATTACCCCCATGTCTATTCGAAAACTCTACTGTTGTCTTGGTTCTCTTTGGCAAAGAATAGGTAACAATATGGTGAAGCTAGTTATACAAGCCATACGTGCCGGGTATTTGGGCATACTCTTGATTTTGCACGCTGTAACCACAGCATCGCCGACAGATGCTAAAACAATGCTACATACAGTAAGCCACGGTAAAGGCAATTCCAATGCCGAAACAAAAAGTGCCGCTCGTGCGGTAGATCGATTGGAACATAAGGGTGTGGTAGTGGAGTTTTCAGCCGTACTAACCGAAAAAGGCATCCGGGATCGCAGGATAATCGAAGGTAAATATGCCGATATCCATTTCAAAATCACCGATGCCCGCTCTCATTTACCCTTGAAAGGTTTAACCCCGGGAGCTTGGCTGGATATGGGGCCACCCCTGACGGCTAAGGGAGAAAACACTAGCTGCAAGGGCAAAATAGAGACCTATTTGAAAGGAGTCGCGGGCATACGTCCAATGTTGGACTTAAGCAGTTACTATATTTTGGTCTTTAACCAGGACGCCAGCATATCGGTTATAGACCCTCTGGTCGGAATTGCCGGTAAGACCAATCTATTTGCGACGATTATCCTGAAGGCTCCCCCTGGCGATAGGGCAAAATCATCGGATAGCAAGCGCCTTTATGTTACGTTGCCTGATGCCGATCAGATTGCAGTGATTGATACGGATACCTTTAAGGTGATTAATAACATCGATGCCGGAAACCGTCCCATGCGTATAGCTTTGCAACCCGATGGACGCTATTTATGGGTCGCCAATGACGCAGTCACCGAAAAATCCGGTGGGGTTACGATCATTGACACGCAGACGCTGAAATCCATCACCCATTTTCCAACCAGCAAAGGACACCACGAACTTGCGTTCTCGGACGATGATCGCTTTGCCTTTGTCAGTAATCGTGAGAAAGGCAGTGTGTCGGTTATCGATATACAGCAGATGAAGAAACGCAAAGATATCCATACCGGACCTTTGCCTATTTCGCTGGCTTACTCCAAAAATGCTCAGGCCTTGTACGTTGCCGACGGCGTTGACGGCAGCATTTCCGTCATCGCGGGAAGCGAGCCTAAAGTAATCGCAACAATCCAAGCCAAACCCGGCTTGGGTCCCATGGGTCTAACTCCGGATGGGCGCTGGGTTGTGGTGGTGAATTCTAAGGAAAATCTTGTTCATGTGCTGGAAGTTTCGACGAATCGATGGGTTCAGAATATTCCGGTAGGAAGCAAGCCTTATCAATTAGCTTTTAGTGATGCTTTTGCCTATGTGCGCTCGCTGGATTCCGAACATATCGGTATGATTTCATTGGCGCAATTGGGTAAAGAAACCGCGTTGCAAGTTAGCACTTTTGCGGCTGGCTCGATGCCTCCAAAAGACTCCCCCGACCTCGGGATCGGCGCATCGCTGGCACCTGCGGTCGGGGAAGCAGCTGTTGTTGTCGCTAGCCCCGCCGACAACCTGATCTATTACTATATGGAAGGGATGCTTGCGCCTTCCGGCAACTTCCGTAATCCAGGCCATAGCGCCAGGGCGATTGAAATAGTAGATCGCGGCCTCAAAGAATCTCAGCCAGGCGTCTATTCGGCACGGGTCAAAATCCCATCTGCCGGAGATTATGACGTGGCGTTTCTGCTTGATTCCCCCCGTCTTATCCAGTGTTTCCACCTTCAGGCCGATCCTGATCCTGAGCTTAAACTTGAAAACAAAGCGGCGGATATAGAGTACCTTAATACTCCGACACATGCCATTGTGGGAGACAAATTGCAGTGGCGGTTTAGGCTCGTTAATCCGCAAAGCCATGAATCCAAGGCCGGATTGACGGACGTACGGGTATTGTATTACTTGGCGCCGGGTTTAATGCGCACTGAAATTCCAGCGAGAGAAGTAGACATCGGGCTGTACCAGGCTGACTTGCCCATTCGTCGGTCTGGTGCTTATTACATCTATGTAGGAATTCCTTCTTTGACATTGAAGTTTGGAGATTTGCCTTACCGGAATCTATTAGCTTCGGATAAGTAATGAACTGAGGATGCTCTCTATTATTTGTTATCCGTCACAGGACGCTTTTAATTGGCGTGAATAATGGCAAGAGAAGACTAATTGGTTGGTGGACTAAAATCTTTTGGTACGAGCCTATCGCTTAAAATTTTAAATTGTTTATTCTTAGGATCGATAGTCACCACATACGCGCCTTGAGCGCCCGTATGGCGATTTGGCCCATAGCTGAGTTTTGGAGTTAAGCCTGTTTCAAAATCATATAGTCCCTCTAGGGCAGACAGAAATTTCCTACGGGTTACTTGCCGTTCGGCGCGTTTGAGCCCTTGCTCAAATAATTGTGCCGAACAATATGCCATGACTTGAGTGGCTATATGGCGCGAGGTAAAACTGTTCTTCTTTCGCAATGTGTTAAAGGCAGCAATGCCTTCAGGTGACCAGTCGGCCGGTACGGTCGGAAATGCCAGTAAAATTCTGCCCAGTAGTTCGTTTGACACAACAAACATATTGTTTTGTATAGACGAGCCGGGAATTAAGATATAAGGGAGCCAATCCGTTGTATTAACTGCCGCCAGTAGTTCTTTAAGCTCCGGCCCTCCCCCTAAAAAATACACAACATTGGCTCCCTGTTCTTTGAGGTCGTGTACGGTTGAAGAAGCATCAAAGCGGCTAGGTTGGTATGCAATTTTCTTCGGACTAGCCCAATGATACTTGTTACCCTGTTGCTCTATTGCTGTCAGGGTTTCCAAAAGTACTCTGTTGTCTGGATAAACGACAGCCATTCTGGGGTTAATTAGTCTAAGATTTTCCGCTGTATAATCGGTCAGAACGCGCATCAGATCCTTAAATCCTGAGAACAGGTAGAAGCTGTATCGATTTGGTGTTGATCCCTCATCAGAGTATAAGTCCATGGCTCCCAAATACGGCACTTTCTCCTGCTCTGCAAGTACGGATAGCTCGCTTTCTACCCAAGTAATAGACGGCCCCATTAGTGCAAAAATTTGCTGGTTTTTTAACAAGTTGCTGACATTGGCAAGAGTGATATTTGGTTGCTCACTTGAATCAATGAGTTGCAATTGAATCTTACGATTATAGATTCCACCGTGTTCATTAATTTCATTAAAAGAGGCGACTAATACGGACTTTATTTCTTCACCCATTTCGGCTAATGGGCCTTTGAGCGGCAAAACAACACCTACGTGGATACTATCCTCACTAACACCAGGAACCGAGTCGGTGTCGATTTTCTTCAAGTAGGCGAAAAGTGCCGACAGTTGCGTATTTGAAAACCGATAACGGGGCATGGACGAGTCCAATCGATTTCCGGCCGGATCAATTCCTTTCTGAATAGCCACTGCCAGAGACTTTACAGAAAATGCCGGGTGAGTGCGTCCATTCGGATGTTTATGTCCGTATGGCTTAGTCAGATAATGCCAGGTTATGTCCGGTGGAACAACAGCCCCTTCGGGGCGTCCTGTACCTTCATCACCATGACAACTTGCACAGGGTACTATAGTAGCGGGCATTGGCGTTGATTCCGGTCCAATCAATGCTATGGGTTCGCTTTCGCTGGAAAGTGTGCCGTGAAAATACAGTTCTTTTCCTTTGGTTACTTGCACAGAATTATCAGCAGCAATGACGAGGCTCGGCTCGGAGAATATCGCCAGCAAAAAAAACACTTGCAGTCGGTATAAATGCGACGTTAGTAGCAAGTTTCCCAAACGGGATATCATTGTCAACGAGAATCCGCCAGATGCAGTAAGTGGCTCGATCATGCGCAAACGCTAAGTAGCATGGATCAGTGTTTTCGAGCTGACCACATGCGCTCCAGTTCGGCACGGATCTGTTCCGGCCCTGTTATAGCATTGAACTGGATCCATGTGCCGTTCTTGCCATCTCCGATCAGAGTTAATGGTGCATGCTCCCTAAAGTTTGCCGACGTTGTACCCAAACCGGTTAAAACTTGTTCTACATCTGATGCTGACCCTGTGAGCCAGAGCCAGCCGGAATTGGAGTGATATTTGTTTGCATATTCCATTAATCGTGCCGGCGTATCCGTCAAAGGATCGAGAGAAATGGATATTAACCAAATATCTCTACCGAGACGTTTGGCTAACTTGTCCTGAAGTTGTTTGAAAATCGCAGAAGCCAAAGGACACAGAGTGTTGCACGAAGTGTAAATGAAATTAATGGCAACGATGTGATTTCCTACGGCTTGGCTGGCGAATTTAACAGAATGCCCTTCCTGGTCGATAAGGGTCGCATCTACCAAATTAACCTTCACAGTCGGTTGTTCGACGATGTCCACATTAGCTAATTTCGGAGTGGTTGCCGGTACACTTTCAACATATCCCAGGACAGAAACAAAGATCAAGTAAGGAATCAACATCGTTAGGCAATATTGGTTTTTCCGATTACTCGAAAAACATCCGAAGTTTCCGATAGTCGTCAAGATTTGAACATAATGGTCGAAAACGGGTAAGTTTAGCATTCGGTTTATATCTTGCTCAGCGGTTGCAATGATGGTACTGATCCATGAATCTACTCTGATTTTAAAACGAAACCTATGTCCATATATGATTTTTTTGGGGGTTGTACGTGAAAATTAGTGTTGGTGGTTAAACCAGCTCATCCATTTCAGTGTTCCAATTCTACAACTTCATGGCTTTCCCAGGATTTTCGGTGGATGACTTCGGCTTTGTATAAGCCATTAATGGTTTAGGCCAAGGCATTGTCATACCCAAAGGGCATAAATACGAGTCGCCCACACTGCCGACCGGCGCTTTAATACCGGTTTCAGCCAAGCGATCGGTATGGCGGATTGATAAATATTGTACGCTGTTTTACATCTGAAAGGGAAAAGCGCGATAGCGGTGACGACGCAGTATTCTGGTAGG
>JBGAWU010000199.1:0-5228 GCA_044227425.1 Methyloglobulus sp. | reverse complement strand
GTTTTTCCGAGTCGGTTTCGTCTTGAAAATAGCGGTCGCTGGAACCATGCAGTTGCGACATCGCACCGAGCGATCCCATGCCGCGGTACGATTTATACGAACGTCCTTGAAATAAATCGACTTCGCCCGGCGCTTCTTCCGTACCGGCAAATAAGCCGCCCAGCATGACGGCATAGGCGCCGGCTGCCAAGGCTTTTGCGACATCGCCCGAATAGCGGATACCGCCATCGGCAATCAACGGTACGCCTGTGCCTTTGAGCGCTTCCGCGACATTGCTGACCGCCGTGATTTGCGGAACACCGACGCCGGCGACAATCCGGGTGGTACAGATCGAACCGGGGCCGATACCTACCTTAACACCATCAGCGCCCGCCGCAACCAGCGCCAGCGCCGCTTCGGCAGTGGCGATGTTGCCACCGATCACTTGTACTTGCGGATAATGTTTTTTAACCCAACTGACCCTGTCCAATACGCCTTGGGAATGACCGTGCGCCGTATCGACGATTATCACGTCCACACCTGCCGCAACCAATGCCTGAACGCGCTCTTCAGTACCGAAACCGGTACCGACGGCAGCGCCGACGCGCAGCCGTTCCTGTTCATCTTTACAGGCTTGCGGGTAATCTTTCGCTTTTTGGATGTCTTTAACGGTAATCATGCCGCGCAAATGGAAGTTTTCATTCACCACCAGTACTTTTTCGATACGGTGTTTATGCAGCAAGGCAATCGCTTCTTTTTGGTCGGCATTTTCCTTGACTGTGACAAGCCTTTCTTTCGGCGTCATGACTTTAGTTACCGGCTCGTCAAAGCGGGTTTCAAAACGTAAATCGCGGCTGGTCACGATGCCGACCAATTCATCGCCATCGACCACCGGCACACCGGAAATATTTTTTGAACGGGTCAAGCGGATGACATCGCGGATACTGATGTCGGGCGAAACCGTAATCGGGTCTTTAATGACGCCACTTTCGAATTTCTTGACACTTTGTACCTCGCGTGCCTGTTGTTCTGCGGTCATATTTTTGTGGATGATGCCGATACCGCCTTCCTGCGCCATGGCGATCGCCAACCTGGCTTCGGTTACCGTATCCATGGCGGCAGAGACTAACGGGATATTAAGCGCTATGTTCCTGGTCAATTGCGTTTTGATTTCGACTTCGCGGGGCAGCACTGTGGAATGTGCCGGTACTAACAAAACGTCATCAAACGTGAGCGCTTCCTGGATAATTTGCATAATTTACACCTGACAACCTGTGAATTAGCGGCTTATTATACGATTAAGCAATGGATTTTCCGTAGCATAAATCTATCGAATCGAATTTTTTGCCTTAAAATGCCCCAAAAATCTGTGTTGTTAACGGTCAAATCGACTTTTTACATATCCCATTCCTAAAAAACTCCCTAATCTTTAGGTTTTTTCTATTACGCCGAGCCCTTATCGAAACCACAAAATATGGAATCGATTTCACTGTCCATGCAATAACGGATAAAAGCCTATTTGCACTTATTTGAAGCGTAATCTATAAATAAATTGCGTTATTATTCTATTTTTGAGATACAAAAAATTAATTAATATTCTCTAAATATCTATAACCTATTGTTATAATTTATTAATTATATCTAGTGCTTTATTTTAATCATCTTGGCATATTCTATGCTTAATAGATAATTAATGATGCCGAGTTTTAATGGCATTGGGTTTTGCTAAAGCTTTACCGAAGACAGGATGGGACATGAATAACACTTGCCATCCTATATTGAAAAGAGTTATCGACCTGAAGATGGGATTTGTTGCATAAATTCATCACGCCGTCATCAACCGTAACTAATCTATATCCGGCAATGTAACCGAATGTGAGAGGATAAACCCATGACGTATGAAACCATTGGAAAAATACTATCGATTTTATCGACGATTTCTTGGACGCTAGAACTTACGGTAGAACTGGTTAGTTTTGCTTTATTGCTTTGCTTTTTCGGATTATCGAACCTGGAAGCACGCTTCCCTAGAATCAAACGGCCTGTTAACTTAACCCGGCAATCGTACCGGATTAACCTCGGCTTATTTGTTTTTAACAGCTTGTTAATGTCGATATGCTCGGTTTCGTCTTTGTACCTGATTGCCGGGCAATTTTCAGACTTAGGCCTGTTGACCACAGTGCCCAGCGTTATCGTAAAAGTCATCGCTTCCTTTCTGGCGTTCGATTTTCTGTTGTACGGCTGGCACCGGATTTGCCATAACGTGGACGCCTTCTGGCTGTTCCACCGTGTCCACCACAACGATCCCCATTTGAATGTATCGACCGCATTCAGGCTGCATTTTGTGGAAGTCCTACTAACGAATAGTTTGAAAGCATTGCTGATTATCCTGTTAGGTATCGACAAAACAACGGTTTTGTTAATCGAAGCTTTCTCGACCTTCTGTATTATGCTTCACCATTGTAATGTCGGCTTCCGACATGAACGAAGTTTGAGTTATCTGATTGTTGTGCCTTATTTGCATCGTGTCCACCACTCAACCGAACGTAACGAGCACGATAGCAACTACGGCGCTGTACTATCCATTTGGGATATTTTATTCAGGACACGACTGGAGCTTAAACCAGAGAAAATTGGCATTAACGGCAAATCGCCCCAGGATTTGTTTGGCTTGATTAAGTTCGGTCTAGGTTTGGACTTCCCAACATCCGCTCAGCCCGCGAACCTGGAGGTCATGATCGCAGAAGCCGCCTACTATAAAGCGGAAAAACGCAACTTCCGACCCGGCGACGATATGCGCGACTGGTTGGAAGCCAAAGCCGAAATTTTAAGCCAGGTCTGCGGTAATAGTCGGAAACAGCGTAACCGGCAATTGAATTGGTGATATGGCTTTTTAAGCCGAATTTAGTCTTCGGTATTCCTCCATAAGCCGCCAACCGAGAGTCTGTTTATATCAACAACCCTCGTTCAGCCATCCTTTATCGTCCGCTTGGCGGCTTCTCTTCCAAGCAATTTGAGGGGTTGTCATTATTTTGCCATATCCACTGCGGTTGCTTCCGGTCTTTAAACTGAAAGCTGAGGCCGTAATAATGCTTGCGAAGCTATGCCGCTCGGCGGCGAATACTCTTGCCTAGCATGGCTACTGTCTTTCTTTGCTTGCAGCATTCGTCCTGACTGCCTGTGTAATAACGCAAACCCAAGAAACCGTATTATCTGAAAACTTACCCTCCCTCGGCTATTTATTGGAACGCTACGAAGAAGATATGGGTAACTTGCAAATACCAAACATTTGATTGAATGGCGAATCACCCCAGAATATTGGATAATGCGCGGTTATTATTCGAGATATTAGATTTACGCAACGTAATGAAGAAAAAAATAGAAACGCTCCTCCAGCAAGCTGCCGCAATACTTAAAAACCAAGGCGTTATCCCCGAAGAAGGGGCCGTCAATATCGCCGTTGAGCGGACCCGCGACCCGCAACATGGGGATTTTGCAACCAACCTTGCAATGTTGCTGGCAAAACCTGCAAAAATGAATCCCCGCCAGTTAGCTGAAAAACTGGTTGCCGCTTTACCGCCCGACAATGTTGTATCCAAAGTGGAAATTGCAGGCCCCGGCTTCATCAACTTCTTTATGGATTCCAGTTCGCAATTTGACATCGTCAAACAAATACATGATCTTGGGCCGAACTTCGGCCGTAGCTCAGTGGGTTTAGGCAAAAAAGTGCAGGTGGAATTTGTTTCTGCCAATCCGACCGGTCCCTTGCATGTCGGTCATGGTCGAGGTGCGGCCTATGGTTCTGCGGTAGCCGACCTTCTGGAAGCTATTGGCTTTGATGTCCAGCGGGAATATTACGTTAACGACGCAGGCCGCCAAATGGATATTCTGGCGACCAGTATTTGGTTGCGCTATCTGGAAGAATGCGGCGAGCCTGTCCGTTTCCCGGACAATGGTTATCGCGGCGAGTATGTCAGCGATATCGCCCGGGATTTTTTTAGGCAGGTCAAGGACGAATATCGTCGTCCTATCGATTTGGTACTGGAAGATATTCCACCGGACGAAGCGCACGGCGGCGATAAGGAAGCGCACATCGATGCACTGATTGCCAAGGCTAAAACATTGCTCGGCGTTACCGCTTACAGGGATGTTTTCAATGCCGGATTGAATAACATTTTGGAAGACATCAGGAATGACCTCCTGGAGTTTGGGGTCGATTATCAGCGTTGGTTTTCCGAGCAACAGTTGATGGATGACGGTTCGGTTGAGAAAGCTTTAAAACGGCTGCAAGCATCAGGGCATTTATATGAAAAAGATGGCGCGACCTGGTTTGCGTGGGGCGGATGCCGCAAAACTGACAGTGCTTCTCGTGCAATTTGCCACACTCTATCGCGGCGAGGAAAAAGTACAGATGTCTACCCGCTCCGGCGAGTTCGTTACGCTTCGGCAACTGCGCGATGAAGTCGGTAAGGATGCCGCCCGGTTTTTTTATGTGATGCGCCGGTCGGAACAGCACATGGATTTCGACTTGCAACTGGCAACGTCGCGGACTAACGAAAACCCGGTTTTTTACGTGCAATACGCCCATGCCAGGGTTTGCAGCGTATTCCGTCAGTTGGTTGAAAAAGGTTTCACGAGGGATATTCAGACGGGCATGGAGCACCTGGCTCTTTTATCGGAAGAGCACGAACTCAGCCTATTAACCACGTTAGCCCGTTATCCTGAAATGCTGGAACGGGCCGCCCTAACGCATGAGCCGCATCAATTGATATTGTTTTTGCGTGAATTGGCGAACGATTTCCATACCTACTATAATGCACACCAATTCCTGGTGGAAGACGACAAGCTACGCAACGCCAGATTAAACCTGATTTCTGCGGTCAGACAAGTACTGGCAAATGGTCTAAAATTACTTAATATAAACACGCCTGAATCAATGTAATGGCACGAGACTACAAACACCGCGTTCAAAACCGAGACAACGGTAGCCGTAGACGGCCTGTCCAAGAACCCAATGGCGTGGGGTTGTTTAAATGGATGTTGGTTACTGCCCTGATAATCGGTTTTGTGGTTTTTCTGGTTTATTTAAAAAGTCCCAATTTACAGAAGCTTGCGCCTATAGCCCAGACCGGCCAAACAATCTCCGAGCCTAAGTCGGTACAAGTAGAAAGCAATAACAAAAAGCAAGTCAGCGAAAAGGTAAAAGAGCAAAAACCGCAACCTCCGCAATTCGATTTCTATACGATCTT
>JBGAWU010000198.1:0-5239 GCA_044227425.1 Methyloglobulus sp. | reverse complement strand
ATATGCGAAAGCCGAAGGAATTTTAACGGCTAATTCGGAAACAATAAAACGGGTGACTGAAAAAACTGTTCCCAAAGGAGATGTTTTACAGGTTGCACGGGCAGCAGGCATAACCGCTGCGAAAAATGCTGCTGCCTGGATTGTGTTTTGTCATACTCTTCCTTTGGATTGGGTGGGTATAAGTTTTGATATCGGCAAAGACACCATAAAAATTTCAGCGGAAGTAAAAGCAATCTGGAAAACCGGTGTTGAAATGGAAGCTATGGCTGCAGTTACGGGCGCGCTGTTAAACGTCTATGATATGCTTAAACCGTTAGATGAAAACATCTCTTTTTCCGATGTAAAACTGGTTGAGAAAAAGGGAGGCAAAAGCAGTTTTATAGAATATTTTGCCGAACCATTAAAATCGGCTGTTCTTGTTATTTCTGATTCAACATATGCCGGAAACCGCGAAGATACGTCTGGAAAAATCATCAAACTATTTTTGGAAGATAAAGACCTCTCGGTTCCGGTCTTTGAAATTTTACCCGATGATTCAGACCAAATATCAAATCGCTTGCGGCAACTAGTAGCTGAACATTTTGATCTGGTAATTACAACCGGTGGAACGGGTTTTGGCCCTAGGGACATAACTCCGGAAGCAACGGCCAAAGTCATCGAAAAAGAAGCACCCGGTCTGGCTGAGACTATACGCAGCCATGGTAAAGAACGCACACCTTATGCAATGTTGTCACGCGAACTGGCTGGCATCTGCGACAAAACATTAATCATTAATTTACCAGGAAGTTCCAAAGGTGCGCAGGAAAGTATGGAAGCACTTTTCCCTGGACTTTTACATGCTTTCCCTATGCTGTGGGGTGGCGGACATGATGAAGAAAAACGCTGGGTAAAAAAGTGATATCCATAAATTAAGCTATTGAAATAATGAAGGAAAATATGCCTAATAGAAACACGTGTTGTTGCAACATCTGATTCTCTTGGCTATGTTCTTGCCGAAAAGACGCTAGCAACAATCTCTTCGCCCCCTTATACAAACAGTGCTTTGGATGGCTTTGCTGTCTCCTGGCAGGATGCCGAAAAAACAAGAGAAAATTATCCCGTTGTGCTACCTATTGCCGAAGAAAGCAGCGCAGATTTTCCGGTTGGAGAAAAAATAGTGCCCCATTCTGCTTACCGAATCAGCACTGGTGCAATTGTTCCTGAAGACCTGGATTCGGTTGTGCCTAAGGAGTAAGAAACTTAGTTTCCGAAGGAGATCAACTGCATTCGCAGTGGCTTCGGAGTATAACTAAATTGTCGAGTTTTTGTGACTTTTGGGCACATTAATTGAATTGATATAACAAGAACCTGCTGTAAAAAAAATTTCGTTAAACAGGGTTGACGGTTAGCTCCATCAGCAACTATGCAACTGGCAATATTTACCGGCCATATAAACTTAGCCCCTCATGCGGTGATGGCTGAAATTGATTGCTAATGGTTGCACTGGTGGAGCTAACCGTCAATCCTGTTTGTTGAAATAAATGCTATTAAATGGAGTAAGCAGCTTACAGACCTTCATCATCAATAATATCAGTACATTTGATGCGCGTGTACTGGGTTTGGGCGCTTGTTGCCCAGGCGTTTTCTTACCTCCAAAAGGAGTTCGTTAATTTCGACTCTTTCGCTAAGTAGCGAAAAGGTGATGAGGGTCTTTTTAACACATGCGTCAATAATAAAATGCAGAAAATTAATCAGTAGTAGGACAACACACTTGTATTGCGATTTAAAAGAAACACAAACTATTAACAATAACCCACGTAAGCAGAGTGTTGAAGTTTTGGATGGACGTTGGCTTTATCAACGCTATCGAGTTCATCTTATCTATTCTTTTCAGGCTATGGTAGTAACTTTAGCAAAAGGTAATATGATAAGTCATATCAGCAATATGGAACAAATCAGAAGTGTATCGGCAACAGTGAGTGATCATGATAGTTTCGGAGTGTTATGCCTAATAATATAGATAGCGGAAGACTTCATCTAAGCAAATCAAGTTGCGGTGACGAGCATGATCCAACAGCAATAACTGTTGATGTTGCACAGCAATTTATTATAGATTGCATAAAACCATTGGCTTTTACGAAGCAAGAACGGTTGTCTTTGCGACAATCCATTGATCGTGTGTTGGCTGAAGATATTATTGCTGAAATGAATGTTCCTCCTTATGATCATTCGGCGATGGATGGGTTTGCCTTGTGTGCCGATGATATACCTCGGAATGGGACTGTCACATTAAAGGTAGTTGGGAATAGTTTTGCCGGTCATCCATTTCTTGGGAGATGCACAAGTGGCGAGTGTGTCCGCATAATGACAGGAGCAGTGATTCCTGCCGGTTGCAATACGGTGATCCCGCAGGAGCATGTCGAAATGCTCGGCGCAGCAAGTATTAGAATTGATGGCCGTACTAGGCTAGTAGAAAATATTCGATTCGTTGGTGAGGATATTCGATTAGGACAAACAGTGTTGACATGTGGTCGACGGTTAACGGCGGCAGATTTAGGGGTGTTGTCTTCCTTAGGCATCAATAATGTTGCTGTAATGCCGCGCTTGCGGATAGCCTTTTTTTCCACAGGTGATGAATTGCAGCCAATAGGAGAAGCCTTACAGCTTGGACAGATATACGATAGTAATCGAAATGTCCTGTTTGGGATGTTGAGCCGCTTGCATTGCAATATAACTGATTTAGGCGTGGTTGGTGACGACCAAATACAACTACACAATACATTGCAAGTAGCTGCGAAAAACCATGATGTCATTATTAGTAGCGGCGGAGTTTCGGTCGGAGAGGCAGATTATATACGTCAAGTGTTGAACGAATTAGGCGAAATTGTTTTTTGGAAGGTGGCAATGAAGCCAGGACGACCATTAACCTTTGGCCGTCTAGAACAAGCATTGTTTTTTGGTTTGCCAGGTAACCCAGTGGCGATGATGGTAAGTTTTAACCAGTTTGTGCATCCGGCACTACAGCATTTAAGTGGCGAAATCGTTCGTCCGCCTTTAATTTTACAAGCGATGAACAGTTTGCTTTTAACAAAACGAGCGGGAAGAGTAGAGTATCAGCGCGGCATTTTGAGCCAGGCGTCTGATGGCGGGTTGACAGTATGCAAGACCGGTGAGCAAGGTTCTGGTATTTTACTTTCCATGTCGCAAGCCAACTGCTTCATAATCTTGGCAGCTGATCAAACCCGAGTGGAAGCTGGTGAAAAGGTTATCGTGCAACCTTTTGGTAACTGGTTATAAAGTTTGAGTAAAAAAACTGAGTTAAGTAATTACGAACCGATTAATTAAACAAAATTCTGACATGCTTCGTCCTTAACAAATACCGATGGGACATTTTTAGCGCTCAACTGGTTCGCAACAGTTAACAAAGATTGTTGAATCCGCGCCTTAGATCCCTCCGCCTACATAAATAACGACTAGCCCTTCGTTACACTCACCGCTTTCTAACTGTGCTCTTCTCGTTCGAATATCAAAAAGATGCTCTATCCCCGATAAGTGCGATTCAACCCTGAATCACGCTTATCGGGTTATTCCTGTCTCAAGTTACGATCCTCAGCGCGGTAGAAAGGGATAACGGAAGTGTTCCCTGCCAATTACTGAACTGCGAAGCACAACTATGAAGCAAGCGATTTTTCCAAGTTTGCCGCCCAACCGGAATAGCCGATTGTAGGCAAAACTGAAGCCCCGGTTTGATGCGCGGTTTCCGGATCGACATCGACACCAACCCCATTGACGAATCGGTTCATAAAATTGACCACGCAGCAGATGCACACCACATCAAAAAAGGCTTGTTCATTCCATCCCTCAGCATAAATTGCATCGACATCTGCTTTGGTGACTTGCGTAGGCGTTAGTGTAAGTTTTTTGGCGTAGCTCAATATCGGCTGTAGTTTTTTATCGACTTTAGGCGAATCAAGGTTAATCTTCATGTCACCGAATATCGATTCATCAATTCCGTAAGCGGTGGCTGCAGGCACATGAGAATGAAAACAAAAACTGCAGGAATTTAAGCCGGATATATAAGTGAAAATGAGTTCACGCTCGCCGTCCGTCAAAGGCGATTCTTCTCGCATGATGTCGTCGATGAGGTGCAAAATCATAATACCCCTTTTAGGATATTTTTGAAAAACGTCTGGTAGATTAGTCGTGCCTGGACTAGAAAGTAAAAAAGACATGTTGTTCTCCTTGGTAAAGTTGAAATTGAATTAAAAAATTGGTTGGTTTTAAGCTAAAAATCACCTCCCTAATACGATTGAAAATTATGTACTGATTGGTACATAAATAATAAAAAAATATGGCCGGGATCATTAAAATAATGATTATTGGTTTGGAAAAACAATCGACAACGCGATAGCCCCTACTTGTTCAAGATTTTCCCGGCAAGGCTTGGCAACTCCCAGCACCTGGATTCCATAAAAAGCAGCGGTTAAGTAGGAGGACAATACCTGTAGATCGCGGCCTTTAGATATTTCACCTGTGGCTTGCGCTTTTGACAGGATTTCGAGAATAACATTTTCTAATTGTGATATCCCCATATTGACGATTTCCGCAACTTGGGGGTCTTGACCTCGAAACTCCAACACTGCTTTACCTAGCATGCAGGTTTTTTGTTCGTTAATGGTTCGCTCAATCAATTGGTCGAATAACTTCCTTAATGATTCGTAGGCAAAATTTGCTTCTGGCAAGGCCTTTAAATGTTTGAACAACATGCCAGTGTCGCGGAAATGCCTAAGCGCTTGCAGGTAGAGTTCGTGTTTACTGCCAAAAGCCGCATAAAAGCTGCCCTTGCCGATGCCCATAGCAGCCAAAAGTTCAGTCATCGATGCGCCCTTGTAACCCTTCCTCCAAAATACTTCCATGGCGCTGGCGATGGCTTGTCGGGTATCGAATTCGCGTGTTCTCATAAATTTTGCATTGGCCTTTCTGTTCCGTTTGGTACGGAATAAGTCGATAAATAGCATTAAGTCAATAGCACGTTTGGTTTATGCGAGATGCGAATCCCAAGGCAATGAGGCCCAGTTTGCTCAACCAACACAGTGGACAACTGCATCTTTGAATATTCAGTATCATTTTGGGCTAAATTTCCCGTTATGCGCATTAAAAGTCAAAATCCAGCCCAAATTCCTTTTGTCCCAACCAGAAAGACGGTGATCAATTGAGCCAGTAAAAAAAGCAGGCCAAGCGCTAACAAGATTTTTTTCAC
>JBGAWU010000197.1:0-5270 GCA_044227425.1 Methyloglobulus sp. | reverse complement strand
ACCCGACTTGATGTCTACCTGGCGATCAGACGCCTGGTAAGTGCCTAGATAGGGGTATTCCGTGCCGTCTGCCAAAAACAGCCTTGAGGGAATGGAACTGGCGCGCTCCCCCTTCTCAATATCGATACGCTCGAAATGCAAATAATCCTGCTCGCTAATTGGAATCACAGCCTTGATCGGATTGACCTGGGAAACCGTAGTTAACAACGCATTGGCGCTACCAGGGCCAACCAGGTCGCCTAATTGCGCCTTGGTTATACCGGGAATGCCGTTGATTGGGGAATGGATGCGGGTAAAGCCCAAATCCAGTTTGGCTTTCTTGACAGCCGCTTCCGCAGCCATCATATCTGCCTTGGCCGAATCAGCCTGGCCGATAGCGTTATCCCGTTCACGGACACTGATAGCCCGTTCTGGTAACAAACGTTGCACCCGGGCAAGATCCAATTGCGCGGTTCTTAATATTGCTTGCTGACGCGCCAAATTACTCTGCGCTTGGTCCACAGCCGCCAAGTAAACACGTGGATCAATTTCGTAAAGCAAAGCACCCTTTTTAACTGGTTGGCCTTCCCGATAATTCTGCTTGATCAAATAACCTGAGACTTGTGCCAAAATGCTTACGTTAACCACACCGTCTAAAGTGCCTATCCATTCCCTCACGACAGGAATATCTTTTTGCTCCACCGGGACGATCTCCACCACAGGCAGCGGCGCTTGGCTTTGGTCTGCTGCTTTTTTTGAGCCCGATTTATCGCACCCGATTAACGCCAAACAAAATAAAAATACCAAAGTAGAACGAAATCCTGAATGATCCGGCAAATTTTTCTTTGAAGGTTTAGTTATTGACATAATTATTACTTCCTGTATAGCGCGCAACTATTTATTTTTTATCAGTTATGACGGATTTCGCCAAATTTACACGGCACATCGCGAATCTCTACGCTACCGGTTGTCAAGCTATCGTTGTTAGGCCTAAATTAATCGACGATCATGGTGCCGCTGAATACTGGGCAATACTTAGCTTTAGATTGCCTGCCAGAAACCTGATTAAAAAACGCGAAAATCCGGCGCGCGGATTTTCATGAGTTAACGACCTTAATCATTTAGGTTTCTATCCGCAGCTTACATAAAACTGATAAAGCTCGAAGTTTGGCAAGCTAAACCAAGATAGCGGCTAAGCAATTGCCTGCCGCATCTCAATTACCACAATACTTACGGCTTCTTTCTTAAAAGCGGTAAATTTGAAGCGACTTCAAGATCAACCATGAGAGCTATGTCGTTTTCCACCTGTAAAAAACGTGCTGCAACAACAGGAGAGGTAGCCTCTTTCATTTTGCCATAGTATTTTTCCAGCAGCGCAAGGCGTTTTTTTCTTTGTAATAAGGCTCTTTCAGCAAGATCGTCAGCTATTTTGTTGTCCATTTGGTTGTAATTAAACTCATAATCCCTAATCAGCTGCAATCTTTCATCATTAAGCGTTTTCTGCTCTGCTTCATACTGATAATATTGATGCCAAAATTCGTTATACAGTGGATCGCCTTGCTTCAAGTTCATAGCTTGATTGATGATTAACACCTTATCCTGCCTCATACCGGCGCGCGCATTTTGAGCGTATGCCGCGGCCTGGTCCGAGAGGGCCGGTGCGCTCGGGGTTTTTTCTGTGGCGCAGCCATTGAGCAAAACTACAACCAAAGCTGTCCCAGTAATAGCTGATATTCTTGTTAAGGCACTAAATTTACGAGTCATTGTTGTTTCTCCTTGTTTATCATTGAACTAATAAAGTTTATTTATAAAGAACGCTATAAATTCTAATCACGAGAAGACCAAGAAAAAGAGTTTCCTTAATCGTCTAAAATTCGTAAAACAACCCGTCAACTTAATTACACAGTGACGTGTGTTAACAAATTAAAATATTTCTATCATAACAGCATAAATTATCGCTTTAAATTCCAGTATGGCCTAGCTGTTCAATCTTTAACAATAAATCAATTCTTGCCCGGCCTGCCAGCGTAAGGCGGCATGAGCATATTTAACAGTAACGCTTTCAGATCATCGAAGCGCTCTTGATAAGGAGGATAGCGATTCACTTGGTAGGCTTCGCGCTGTTTTTCAAAGTGGGACAGAAATTCTTCGGGTATGGACTTTAAGCCAACAACATCGTTTGCTTTCATAATTACATCCTAAAGATGGCTAACTAAAATCAATCAAAACGCGCGGATTTAGTGGAACTAAGTATTTCACAAGAATATTATCGAATCAATCAATTTAAAATAGCTAGAAAAACAAACTTTAACTGTTAGTGTTAAGTTAACATTGCTTATTTTCTGCTAACTTTCCGAATGAGCAAATAGATACGGTATCGTGCAAGCCCAAGATTATATTTTTCTAGGTAGGTTTTTCACGGACAAGATACATGACACTTGACTAGCCTTACACCAAAGACAAAGATGCCGCACTTGTCAAATTATGTTGTTTACTTTTTGTCCGCACTTGTACAGCGCTTAGCATCAAAATCATTTCCGCCGATTCCCCGCAGGGGAAAGGCCGTATTGGGCGTTCATTCGATACGCCCCATGACCGCCTCATTCCTGAGTTACGCTTGCACAATATCAGCGGTATGCCAAGTACCAACCGCTAGTTACAAAAGGTTTTATCCCTGGGTTCTGGTAAAAATCTATCGCAGTCAGTGCCAAAAATGCTGCATTTGAATTTACGCCCATTCCAGAGCACCTCAATCTGTGTGCAAAAGGCGCATCGCAAAATCCGCAACGGCGCTACCCTGCGTTCATAAGTCATCCGGCAGCCGCTTCACCACCGACTTTGCAGGCCGCCACTTAACCGAAAAAATTAGGCGATGTCTCCGAAGCCACAGGTGTCAGTGGTTGTTCACGCGAAACGCTCCATAATAATCGCAGGCACCTCAAAGAAAAAAATCCCCTCTTAGATCCTGAAGCGGACTTTTCGCTCCGGTATCCACCACAAGAATCGAACCGCCAAGGAGGTTGTCAATCTCGTCATCGTCTTTTCATTGGAAAATCCGCACTTAGGTCAGGTTCGGGTGTCGATCCAACTAAAAACAGTGCATCATGTTGAGATTAGCTCCGCTGGCGACAGGAAGGTATGGGTAAGAGAGAACATGGGCACCAGTGCCTTAATGGTGCAAAAAGCAAAATTAACGCTTGCTGTCGCATAGCGATGAAACCTGAATTGCTATTTTATTTATCAATTGTTAGGCTCTGGCGGCAAAGTCCCTTGGTAATAGCACTAATACACTTTAACATTCATTAAAACAATCTAATTGACCGCTATATTACCATCCGAACTTTGACTTTATCCGCCAAATTGTACGTTAAGCCTTGCGACTAAATGGCTAATAACCAAGTAATAGAGTAAACTATCCCTATAACTAAACTGAAACAAAACCATGACTTCCATCGAAAATGTACACCCTGGCGAAATCAATAAATTCGGCTCAATGGCTGAACGTTGGTGGGATTCGCAGGGCGAGTTCAAAACCTTGCACGACATCAACCCGTTGCGCCTTGAATTTATTCAGCGCTACATTTCCTTTAACGGTCAGCGCGTCGTTGATGTCGGTTGCGGCGGCGGCATTTTAACGGAAGCCTTGGCACGACAAGGCGCGGATGCAACGGGTATCGATCTTAGCGAAGATTTAATCGATGTCGCCGACTTGCACGGCCTAGAATCGGGAATTAACGTCCATTACCAAAAGATCAGTGCAGAGACATTAGCGAATCAGCAGCCCGCATCTTTCGACCATGTGACTTGCATGGAAATGCTGGAACACGTACCCGATCCGGGTTCAATTATTCAAGCTTGCGCCACGTTGGTCAAACCGGGTGGCATGGTTTTTTTCTCGACGCTTAACCGGAAACCGAAAGCTTATGTACTGGCAATCCTTGCCGCTGAACATCTGCTCAAAATGCTGCCTCAAGGGACGCACGACTATAAAACATTTATCAAGCCGTCGGAATTGTGCCAATCCGCCCGTCATTCCGGATTATTACTCCAGGGAATGGTAGGGATTGAATACAACCCGTTTACAAAACTTTTCCGACTCAGCAAAGACATTGACGTCAACTATATTGCTGCGTTTAAACGCGATAGTTAACTATCCGTATCGCTTTGGTACTTAAACACGCTTTTTTCTTTTTTGTCATTAACCGCAAGTTGTTATGCCGCTTACTCATCATGTCATTCTAATTACCGGCGCAGGCGGTGGTTTAGGTAGCGCCGCCGCAAAAGTTTTGGCTAAACAAGGTGCGCAAATCATATTATTGGATAAAAGCATCCCCAAACTTGAAGTCGTTTATGATGCCATTACAGCATCGAACGCACCTGAACCGGTGATGTACCCCTTTGATTTGGCGGGCGCAAATGAAAACGACTATTATGAGCTCGCAGAAAAAATAGGCGAAAAATACGGTTCTTTACAGGGCTTGCTCCACTCTGCAGTCGAGTTCAGCGGCTTTACCCCCTTGGCAATACAAGGAACCAAAGAATGGGGACATACCTTGAATGTCAACCTGAACGCCCCATTTCTATTAAGCCGTGTGCTATTGCCGTTACTCCAGAAAAGTACAAACGCATCAATCGTGTTCACCTCGGATTCCTCCGCCCGTTTGTCTCATGCCTACGCGGGCGCTTACGGCGTCTCCAAAATCGCACTCGAAGGTTTGGCAACCATCCTTGCCGAGGAACTTGAATCCTTTAAAAAGATCAGGGTCAATATTTTGATTCCAGGCCCGGTCGATTCACCGTTAAGGAAACAAGCTTTTCCTGCTGAAGATAAAACGAAATTACCCAAGCCGGAATCACTGGCTCCGGTCTATTGCTATCTTTTCGGGCCGGAAACCATCGGAGTAACCGGGCAAATGGTTGATGCCAGAACATTTCATTTATAAGCAACAATTATGGCCGATAGAGAAGATGTAATTTTAACCCGCGACGTCAATGTAATCACCGTACCCGACGGCGACACTGCCACCCTCAAAAAGGGTGAAATCGTTACCATCCACCAGGCGCTGGGCAACAACTATACGGTAGTAACCGAATACGGACACATGGTGCGGATTGCCAACTCTGACGCCGACGCACTCGGCAAAGAACATCATCAACTGCACACTTTAGTCTTGGACACTAACCCGGAAGCCGTGGAAAAGAACTGCTGGGAAGTCATGAAAACTGTTTACGACCCAGAAATACCGGTCAACATTGTCGACCTCGGCCTAGTTTATCAGTGCGAGGTGAAA